>JAHILS010000067.1 GCA_018896835.1 Patescibacteria group bacterium
CATGGAGGCGAACTACCTTCGTCCGGGGAAGATAGAGGAACTGCTAGCCTTCGGGGCGACCTACCCCGAAGTGCAGAGGCAGTTCCCGATCATCTGCCTCGGCTCCTCCTGGGTCGACCGCGGCGGCCGCCGCCACGCGCCCTTCCTCAGCGGGTACGGTTCGGGGCGCGAGCTCCGCCTCGGCTGGTGTGGCAGCGTCTGGGACGGGTACTGCCGATTTCTGGCCGTCCGCAAGTAAGCCGGGGACTCGGATCCTTGGGTTCTTGGACCTTGTTATTTTGTCCTTGTGCCCTTGGCTCCGATCTGTTTCGTGCCCCCACACCTATCGCAGATAGGTGTGGGGGCGAATGCTTTTTTACTCATCTTATACCCATCAAGAGGAGCAGATCGACGAGGAGTATTCTTGAATTCGATCTAAATGATGAGATTTCACTACCTACCCTGCCTATACTCTGCCTACCGGCAGGTAGGCGGCAGGCAGGTCCGGTGCGTCGAAATTGGGAAGATAATGTTTTTTTGAGAAAGGACTGGTTTGCGTTATAATAGTTTTATAAATATGAAAAAACAGCTAATAGCCTTGCGGGGGATTATTATTGAAATGTCCAGGCAAAGGTATGTTCAAGTGATTTTGGCGGTATCCATTGCCATCTTGATAGCTACTTTTTTGATCCCGTATTTTCAGCTTTATCCAGAGATAATGACCAAAACTGCCGTGCCACTTCATTATAATATTCACTTTGGCGTTGATTTGTTTGGTGCCTGGTGGCGAGTGCTGATGCCATCGATGGTGGGATTAGCGATACTGATTATCAATAGTGTGTTGGCGGTTATTTATTGGCGTGCAGATCGCATGCTTTCGTACTGTGTTTTAATCATCATGCCAGTTTTGGGAATTTTCCTTATTTTAGCATCAGTATTTATTACGCTACTTAATTTATCTTATGATTGATCCCACGATCATTTACAAAATTCTCTTATTAACCACAGTTTCGTTTATTGTTGCTTTTACTTGGACTCCAGCCCTAACCCATATTCTTTATCGTTTTAAGTTAGTAAAATCATTACGCAGTAAAAAGCAGGCGCCGATTTTTTATAAGATGCATGAGAAAAAAGCAGGCACGCCAACAATGGGTGGCGTTTTAATCTGGGGAACTGTATTTGTACTTTCACTAATTTTCTTGCTCTTAAGTCAGTTTTCCGTTCCGTTTTTAAGTGAATTGAATTTTCTTACCCGAGGGCAGACTCTGCTTCCACTTGGCGCACTCGTTGCCTCAGGAATAGTTGGTTTGGCTGATGATTTGCTAAACGTTCGCGGAATCGGTAAAAATGGAGGTGGAATTCATATTCGCCATAGACTTATTCTTTATTCCATCATCGCCGTAATTGGTGCTTGGTGGTTTTTTGATAAATTAGATTGGGATCTATTTCACATTCCGTTTGTCGGCGCATTTAATATCGGCTGGTGGTATATTCCAATTTTTATTTTGGTAATCGTTGGAACATCTTTTTCAGTAAACCAGACCGATGGTCTTGATGGGCTTGCTGGTGGATCACTTGTTTCATCGTTTGGTGCCTTTGCAGTGATTGCTTTATTCCAAGAAAAGTACGACTTGGCTGTTTTTTGTGGTGTGATCGTTGGAGCGTTATTAGCCTTTCTTTGGTTTAATATCTACCCCGCACGATTTATTATGGGTGACACTGGGGCAATGTCCTTAGGGGTAACGCTGGCGATTGTGGCTATGCTGACAAACACAGCATTATTATTGCCGATTATTGGCTTTGTGTTTGTCGTGGAAGCAATCTCAACAATTATTCAAATTGTTTCAAAGAAAGTTTTCCACAAAAAAGTTTTTTTAGTTGCCCCAATCCATCATCATTTTGAAGCAAAAGGTTGGCCAGAGCCAAAGGTTGTCATGCGTTTTTGGGTTGTGTCATGGGTGTTTGCTGCGCTTGGGATTATATTTTTTATTCTCGACGTTTCAATTACCGGATCTTTTTAACAGGCACTAATTAATCATATTATGAAGCAGTCGTTTCTTAATATCGATCGAGTTTTCTTAGTACTTATCATTGGACTGACTGTTTTTGGTATATTGGTTTTAACTTCAGCTTCTGGCCCTTCTGGCTACGAGCAATTTGGCGATAGTTATTATTTTGTTAAACATCAAGTTTTGTCAGGATTGCTTCCTGGTATCATCGCAATGATGATTACGATGTTTATTCCTTTTACATTGTATAAAAAAGTCGCCTTCCCAATGTTGATTATTTCAATTGTATTATTGGGATTGGTTTTTATTCCGGGAGTTGGAGCTGACTTTGGAACATTTGCTCATAGCTGGGTGCAGGTGGCAGATCTATCGTTTCAGCCAGCCGAGATAGTAAAGCTAACATTTTTGATTTATTTATGTGCCTGGATGGCCAAGCGCCAGGGAGCAAAGATTCAAGATTTTTCCGAAGGGCTAATTCCGTTTTTGATAATCATTGGCATAATTGCTGGACTTATTTTGCTTCAGCCAGATTTGGGAACACTCACCGTAATTGCTGGTACTGCATTTATTATTTATTTTGTGGCTGGCGGATCAATCAAGCATTTGCTAATGCTTGCTGGCGGGTGCGTAGTTGGATTTTGGATTTTGATCAAATCCTCTCCATATCGGGCTGAGCGGTTCACTACTTTTTTGCATCCAGAGCTTGACCCTCAAGGAGTTGGTTATCAAATCAACCAGGCGCTTTTGGCAATTGGATCGGGCGGATTGCTTGGTCGAGGTTATGGCCACTCAGTGCAAAAGTTTCAATATTTGCCAGAAGTAATTGGTGATTCTATTTTTGCTATCATGTCTGAGGAGCTAGGATTTATTTTTACCATGCTTTTTATTGTAGTTTTCGTTATAATGATTTTAAGAGGAATAGACATCGCTCGTCGTGTGCCTGACAGGTTTGGCAGTTATTTAATAATTGGCATAGTGAGCTGGTTTGGCGTGCAGGCATTTATAAACATCGGAGCCATGGTCGGCATCATGCCAATAACTGGCGTGCCACTTCCGTTTCTTAGCTACGGCGGAACAGCCCTAGTAGTATCCCTAGCCGCCGCGGGAGTTGTGTTAAACATTTCAAAGTATGGAAAATAATTATATAAAACGCATTTTAATGACTGGTGGGGGGACGCTGGGGCCGGTTACGCCACTAATTGCGATTGTGGAGGAGTGGCAAACCCAGGAAGAGATTGAGGTGTTTTGGATTGGTACGCGCAAAGGTCCAGAGCGTGCGCTTGTTGAGTCAATGAATATCCCGTTTTCAACAATCATTGCGCCGAAGTTTGATAGAGGACGTTGGTGGACTTGGCCAATAATTCCGTTTGCCTTTGTGATTGGCTGTGTGCAATCATTTTCACGATTAAGAGATGCTAGACCTGATTTGATATTTACAGCCGGAGGATATGTAAGTGTGCCCATTGTTCTTATGGCTTGGGTTTTGAGAATTCCAATTTGGGTTCATCAATTGGATATTATTCCAGGGTTGGCTAATCGAATCATGTCTAAATTTGCCTCGCAAATTACAGTCACCTGGCCAGAGTCGCAAGAGTATTTTAATGAAAATAAAACAACTGTTGTTGGCGGGGTTATGCGCCACGCGCTTTTATATGGCGACCGTGACCAAGCTTTTGAGCGCTATGGATTTTTAAAAACAAAACCAACCGTGCTTGTTATGGGAGGCGGATCAGGCGCAACCCAAATCAATCAAGCTATGGAAGCGATGGGGGTTGATTTGTTGGATAGCACGCAGATTATCCATCTGACAGGCAAAGGCAAGATGACACAATTACTAGAAAGTATGGGGGACGGATATATTGCTTTGGAATTTTTAGGACTAGGCATGCGTGACGCGTTTGCCATGGCTGACATTGTTGTTGCTCGCGCCGGTATGGGGACTATTATTGAATTGTCAGCCTTGCGCAAGCCAACGATTTTTATTCCGCTCCACAATACAGATCAATTATCAAACGCTAAAATGCTCGAGGAACGCGCGGCTGGCGAAGTGCTTTGGGACATGAATCCACAAATTTTAAAACAAAATATCATCAAGTTATTAAAAGATAATGAACGGGCAAAAAGATTTTCCTATCGCATTAGTGCTTTGTTTAGCGCCTTTGGCGCAAAAGATATTGTGCGCATGGCGCGCGGTTTTATGGACCACTAAGCTAAAAGTTTTTGTAATTCTTCTTTAACGACCAGTCTGTCGTCCCAGGCAGATTTTTTGCCGTCAATTACAATTGATTGTTCAGCGCCTTTACCGGTAATTAAAACAATGTCATTTTTATTTGCTAATGAGAGGGCTTTGGCAATTCCTTCACGACGATCCTCGATTACAAAAAGATTTTGTCCCCTTATTTTTCCAAATTTTTCAGACGCCTGGGCAATGTCTTCCAAGATTTCTTCGGGATCGTCTTCATACGGATCAACATTACTGACAATAACGTGATCTGCCATTTTAGCAGAAAGTTCGCCCATGATTGGTCTTTTTGATTTATCTCTACCTCCACCTTCGGCGCCTAGTAGAATAATTGTCTTCGCTGTTTGTTGTTTCATTGTATTGGCAGTTTGCAATACTTTAGTAATGCTTTGTTTTTCGTGCGCGTAGTCAACAATAACTGTAAAGTCCTGGCCTTCATCAATGATCTCCATGCGACCAGGAATGCTCATTAAGTTTTCCAAGCCCTTGTTTATTTGATCGTCATTCATCTTGGCGAGTCGGCCAATAATTATGGCTGGCATGGCATTGTAAACATTAAATTTTCCTAAAATATTAATTTTGAATTTTGCATTGTCCACTGTAAAGTCAACGCCATTGTTGGTTTCAATAATATCTTTAGCAATAGCGTCTGCCTTGTTTTGTGTGGCAAAAGTAATTTTTTGATCAGCCTTGAAGTTAAGATAATAATCAGCATGTTCATCATCGTTATTTGCGATAATAACTTTTTTGATTTTAGCACCGTTGATTATTTTCTTGTGAGTGGACAAAGACATGAACATCTTTCCTTTCATCTGTTTGTATTTCTCAAAACTACCATCGTGCGCCTGCAAATGTTCAGGAGTTAAGTTTGTAAAAACAGCTATGTCATAATAAATTCCTGTGTTGCGATGTTGTTTTATTCCTTCAGAAGTTGTTTCCACGATGCAATATTTACATCCCTCCCTCACCATCTGTGACAATAGTTTTTGTATGGTGAATCTGCCAGGCATAGTCATGTGATATTTGTTCACGAATTCTTTTTCCCCAATTCGGATGTTGGCTGTGCTGATTATTCCTGTTTTATATCCGCCAGCAGTTAAGCTTGACCAAATAAAGTTAATGGCTGAGGTTTTCCCCTTTGTGCCAGTTACTCCAATGACAATCATTTTTTTTGATGGAAAACCGTAAAAAATTGTTGCTATCATTGCTACAAAGTAGTGATAGAGAAGAATTAGGTTTAATGGAATTAGTTTTTTAATAAGTGTTTTCATAAAATTAAGTTTCTTGATTTGTCTATAAGTATAAGACTAGCATAATTTTAACCTGTCAGGTAGACGTGATCATTTACACTCGCCAGGCCCGTACGACTGGCAACGGGTTTAAGAGTAACAGAAAACCACCTATGAAATAGATGGTTTTCTTGGTTCCTTCGAACTTGCCTTGTAAGGCCGTTCGACGGCCTGGTACACCGGGCGGGATTCGAACCCACGACCTCGGGCTTAAAAGGCCCTCGCTCTACCGACTGAGCTACCGGTGCATTTTTCGCAGAAAGCGTATCATCTTTTCTTTAAAAGATCAAGGATTTCAAGGGTTTATTAGAGATTGGATTTCGGGTGTGGATAAAATGGCAAATATTTTAAAGAGAATACTTGATTCAATATCTATATATATTACAATTACTGTATATTAATTAATAACCATAATTATATGGGAGTATGTGTCGCGTGCAGTTCTGCCGTTGACGACGAACTCATGCAGGATGATTTGTGTCCAAATTGCCTAGGAGAAGAAATAGTCAAAGGTGATGAAGGTGAAATGGACGATGATTCTATGAATGACGTTGTCGGCGAAACAGATGATGATGACGATTTGTTGAGTGAAGAATAGAGGCATAAAAAAACCTCGAGCAAAATGCCGAGGTTTTTGCTATAATAGAATTATGAAAATAGCGATGATTGGTCAGAAAGGAATCGCGACAGGCGACAGTAAGACGGGTGGCGTTGAGCGACATGTGCGTGAAGTATCCAGGCGTTTAGCGCTAATAGGTCATGATGTTTTTGTTTATGCACGCGCAAAGTATGATTCTCAAAAACCAGACGAGTTTGAAGGTGTACATTTGATTTTTTTGCCAACAATATATTTAAAGAATATTGAAGCGATATTGCATACTTTTTTTTGTGTAATTCATACTTTGTTTTGTAATTACGATATTATTCATTTTCACGGAGTTGGTCCAGCTACGCTTGCTTGGATTCCACAACTTTTTTCTCGCAAATCAACAGTAATAGTTACATTTCATTCCCAAGATCGATTCCATAAAAAGTGGGGTTTTATTGCACGAATGTATCTTTGGTTTGGCGAGTGGGCATCGGTTAAGTTTTCAGATTACTGTATAGCTGTGTCGCATGAAATTCAGGTTTTTTGTCGCGACCATTACAAACAAGAGGTTATTTATATTCCAAACGGTGCTGATATAAAGGCTGTTGAAGGTTATCATGAGCTTCTAAAGTTTGGTATCAGACCAAAAGAATATTTTTTAAATGTCGGTCGCATTGTTCCGCAAAAAGGTTTACATTTTTTGATCAGCGCGTTTAAGAGACTTAACACCAAGAAACATTTAGTATTCGTGGGTGCGCCAAGTTTTTCACAAGGGTATTACACAAAATTAAGGGAGCTAGCAAAAGGTGACGGTCGTATTCATTTTGTCGGATTTCAAGATGGAATAGCGCTTGAGCAATTATATGTAAATGCTTATGCCTACGTTCATCCTTCAGAATATGAAGGCTTGCCATTAGTAATTTTAGAGGCAATGAGCTATGGGCTTATGCCGATTGTTTCTAACATTGCGCCAAATTTGGAAGCAATTCATGGTATAGGTTTAACGTTTACCACGGCCGACGTTGATGATCTTAGGCAACAGCTGGAATACGCAGATAAACATCCACAAGTTGTAGCAGATCAATCCTGCGAGGCGCGTACCATCATTGATACATATTTTAATTGGGACACGATCACTGATCACATTGAAGCGGTGTATATAACAGCTAGACACTAGATTTAATTTTGTCGCTCTAACGGCTAATAGGATATAATACTTTCGTATGGATTTAACAAAGATTGAAAATTTTCAAGACGCGGTCGTTACTGTTATCGGTCTTGGTAGATATAAACAAGGAAGCGGGCTGGGGGCTGCGAAATGGCTTATTCGTCACGGGGCGCAAACGATTATTACAGATCTTAAGGATGAGTCAGAACTTGAGGAGTCTATGGAGTTGGTGATGAGTTGGTATCGCAAATATCGTGAGATGTTTCCAGAGCGAACTATTTATTCTCCGGTTTTTGTTTTAGGAGAACATCGAGCAGAAGATTTCACTGACGTTGATTGCGTTGTGCAAAACCCGGGTGTGCCAAGTGAAACAGAATATATAACTGCGGCGCGCGATGCAGGCGTCCCAATTGAGTCTGATGTAAGTTTGTTCTTTCGATATTGTCCGCATTCAATCGTGGCAGTAACCGGAACAAAAGGAAAAACTACAACTACAAAAATGATTGGCACCATGTTTGAGGCGGTCGACGATCGCACTATTGTGGCGGGAAATATTAAAGTCTCGCCACTTGAGTATTTAGATGAATTGCTTGTTAGGGGAGAGGAAACACATGTTGTGCTTGAGCTGTCGTCCTGGCTTTTAGAAACTTTACCAGATGCATTCGCGGACATGCACAAAGGTCCAGACATTGCTGTTTTAACCAATGTTTACCCAGATCATTTGAATAGGTACAGTTCTTATGAAGATTATATTTATTCTAAAGAGATTTTATTTTTATCACAGACATCTGAGCAGTTTACTGTTTTAAATTATGATCATGAGACAGTGCGGGCAATGGAGCCAAAGGTAAACGGCAAGCTATTTTGGTGTTCTAGGTATTATCAAGAACATGATGGATGTTTTATAAAAGAAGGAATGATTGTTGTACGCAAAAATGGTCATGAGATTGAAGTAATTCCAGTCAGCGAAGTTGGGCTTAAGGGTGATCACAATATGGAAAATATTTTAACTTCAATTTGTGCAGCATATTTGCGTGGTATTGGCATGGACGTAATCCAGAATGTCGCCCGTTCATTTGCCGGAGTGTCAGACAGGCAAGAGTTGGTACGCGAGGTTGATGAGATAACCTATATTAATGACGTTACAGCTACTCAGCCAGATTCAGTCATTGCCGCGTTAAAACGTTTTGGGGCTGACGCTGATTTGATTCTTATCGCTGGCGGAACAGATAAAGGTCTTGATTTTGCAGAGTTGGCCGAAGAAATCGTAAAAACATGCAAGCATTTAGTTTTATTTGCGGGTGATGCATCAGACAAATTGGCATCATTAGTTGGAACTCGAATAAAACGAAATACAGGCGTTAAAACCATGAAAGAGGCAATACAACTGGCCAAAGCAGCCTCTGCTTCTGGAGATATGGTAATTCTATCACCAGGAGCATCGGTCTTAAATTTATTCCAGAATGAATTTGATTGTGGTGAACAATTTAGAGAAGAAGTGCGGAATCTCTAAGAAGTGATATGCAGTCATCAATTGAGCTTCATCAAGATGAACAGGTTTTAGCAGTAATACGCCAAAGCATCGTTTGTGAATTAGGAAGATTTATACTCGCTATATTTTTTTTGCTCACCCCGTTCTTTTTCTTTTTTCCATTATTGAAGTTGGGAGGATTTGGATTTGTTTTATTTATCATAATTGAAAGTTTTGCGATTCTTTATTTTGGCAGACTTGGCATTGCTTGGTATTACACGCTTTTGATTATTACTGATCAAAGAATTATTGACACTGATCAGCAAGGTTTATTTAAACGCGAGATTTCTGAGCTGGATATTAGAAATATTAAATCATGCGTTACTATAAAACCTAGTTTATTTGAACGATTTTTTAGAATTAGAACTATTATTTTAAAAACAAAAAAAGAAAAAGAGTTTAATATTCGCTTTGAGTGCATACGTGATGTAAGCATGGTTAAGGAGCTTTTAAGCGAAGTATTGGATAAATACGGAAAGTAAGCTGGCGGATGTTTGTTGATTGATATAAAATAATGTAATGGGAAATATAAATACAACAATTAGGCAAAAGTGGTTTGTAGCAATTTGCTTAATTCTACTTTTGTTTTTTGTTTTTGTATTTGCCCGTGAATACGTTGGCAATATTCAAGTTCAGCGTGAAATAGAGCAATTAGAAGCGGATAAGGAATATCAAGAGCAAACTCGCCTTGAAACAATGAATTTAATTAGCCAGCTTTCAAGCGAATATTATTTAGAACAAGAGGGCCGGGTAAAGCAAGGGCTAGCTAAGGAGGGCGAAACTGTTGTTGTGATTCAAGACGATATTTCTACAAAGTTAGAGCAAGATGGTGATATAAATATAGAATCAGGTATCAGTAATATAACGCGTTGGTTTTATTACTTTTTTTCACGTGATACTTTTGATCAGATAGCAAAGTATGAGGATTCCTAAGGGGCAGGATCATGAAAGCTCGCATAGCATTAGATTAGTGGAGTTTTTTCTCTTTTTTTTAGTTTGTATATGTTTGTTTGTTACGTATTTTATTTATAATTCTATTTACGTCGACCACATAAATAATAACTCGACGAGATTTATATCAAATATATTGCCATTGCCAGCAGGCACAGCAAACAATGATTTATTTTTCTATAAAGATGTATTTGCTCTTGATCTTTTAGCACAGAAGGAGTTTGAGCAAGAAGATCATTTTTCTTATGCGATTGAAGCTGTTGTAAAACAAAAGCTATTAGATCAGCTGATTGATGAATTAAATCTTGAATTTAAGTTTTTAGCACCTGACGAGATTAACACGAGCGAGTATGAGGCTTATGGGTGGAATGAAAAGATGTACAAAAAGTATTTATTAGAACCTTTACAACAGTCAGAAATTTTACAATCAGCTGTGCTCGATTGTTCAAACTGCCAATTAGATGTGCGCATGGAAATGGAACATGTGGCATCACTGCTGGATATGGGAATTGGATTTTCTGATTTAGCCAAGCAGTATTCTGAAGTTGCATCTTCACAATTTGGTGGTGACGTTGGGTTTGTTAAACTTGATGATATAGATGAAGAACTAAAAAGTATTTGGGACTTTGAAATTGGAGAAATGTCTGATGTAATTGAATTATCTGATAGATTTGTAATTGCTAAAGTATATGACGTTACGGAGGTTGGGAGCGAACGAGAACAGATTGGACTACAAATTATTGTTATGTATAAAAATGGACTTTCTGAGGTTTTGTCAGATAGAAAAGAATTGGCAGAGGTGAAGATATTTTGAGGGACGGGGAAGTAGAAAGTATAAAGTTTAAAGTAGAAAGTTGAAACCACCAGACTTTAGTCTGGTGGTTTTTATTTTCCTGGAGCCATTGGGCGGATTTGAACCGCCGACCCCTGCTTTACGAAAGCAGTGCTCTGCCAGCTGAGCTACAATGGCACAACGTGATTAGTCTAATATAAAGCGCTTTTTGTGTCCACAGAATATTAATTGTTTTCGTGATATAATTATTTTATTGATATGATTAGATTTTCTAATGTCAGTAAATTTTACGAGCCAAGCACTCATGCTCTCTTGCATGTAAATTTACATATCAAACCAGGAGAGTTTATTTCTATAGTCGGTCAAAGTGGTTCTGGAAAGACAACACTGGCTAAACTTTTATTTGCGGAAGAAAAACCAACCAAAGGAAAAATTGTAGTTGGAGATTGGGACATAAGTAACATTAGCCAATCTGATATCCCTGGATTACGGCGCCAGATTGGGGTTGTTTTCCAAGACTTTAAATTATTATCGCGTAAGACAGTTTTTGAAAATGTTAGTTTTGCTCTTGAAGTTGCTGGTGAGGAAAGAAAACGTATTCGTGAGATCGTGCCTCAAGTGTTAAAAATCGTGGGACTTTCAGACAAGCATTCCCGTTATCCACGACAGCTTTCAGGTGGTGAGCAACAGCGCGTTTCAATTGCTAGATCGCTTGTTCACCGGCCAAAAATTCTCGTGGCAGATGAACCCACTGGAAACTTGGATACCATTCATGCGTACGAAATCATTCAGCTTTTAAAGAAAATCAATGAATACGGCACAACGGTTGTCCTTGTTACGCATGACCGAGACATTGTTAATGCACTTAAAAAACGCGTAGTCACTATCGCTGAGGGAAAAATAGTATCAGATATTGAGCGCGGTAAATACCTACTATCATGAGCATCACTCTATCAATAGCCAGAATGGTAAAGTTCACTTCGCAGAATGTTTTTCGTAATTTCTGGTTGTCTTTTATAACATCAACCATCTTTGTTCTAACATTAATCACAATCAACGCAGTCTTGTTTATGAATGTGGTTGCTGATTCTGTATTGGAAACCGTTGGGCAAAAAGTTGAAGTTACATTTTATTTTTTGCCAAACGCCACTGAAGACATTGTGGCTTCGGCTCAAGGGTATTTGCGTGGCTTTTCTCAGGTACGCGACGTGCAATTTGTTTCAAAAGAAGACGCACTAAACTCATTTACGCAAAGATACCAAAACGATGAAGTGATTTTATCTTCCTTAAGCGAGCTTGGAGAAAATCCATTTGGTCATTCGTTAGTTGTTTCAACATATTCCACTGAAGATTTTGGTTTTATCGTGGACGCGATGGAGACTCCGGAATTTTCTTCTTACATTAAAGAGCATGATTTTACTGACTATCAGCAAGTGATTGAAAAAATTGAGCTTTTAAACAAACGCATAAGGTACGCTGGTTTTTGTTTTGCAGCACTTTTTGGACTTATTGCTATCATGATTATTTTTAACACAATTCGAGTGGCTATCTATGTGCATCGTGATGAAATTGCAATTATGAAGTTAGTTGGTGCAAATGATTGGTTTATTCGGGGACCATTTATTTTAGAAGCGCTTTTATATAGTTTGCTATCAACGCTAGCAATTGTGATAATCATTTTCGTGGCACTTGGTGCATCTCATGTTCAAATGATAGGATTTTTTGGTGATGCTGGTGAGCAAATAATTCAATATTTCAAAGACAACGCCATAATTATTTTTGGATTGGAGTTTGCGGGCTTGGCAATGCTTAGTTTATTAACTACTGCTTTTGCTATGCGGAAATACCTAAAAATATAGTGAACTCTTGATTTTTCTGGTTTTTTTTGGTAGTTTTTTACAATTATGGATAACAATTCGCTTCCTTACGGAAAACATAGGTTTTGGGAAATGATCCCAGGCATCCTTATTTGGACAACGTTTATCCTAGCGATTTGGGCTTCATTTTTTGCTCCGCAGATTGCGGTTATTTTTATTATTATCTTTGATCTTTATTGGACGCTCAGGGTTTTGTATTTTTTGATTTTTGTTGTCTTTGCCTATTTTACTTTTAAGAAAACAAAAAAAATTGATTGGTACGAAAAGGTGAAAAAGATAAAAGGTTCAGAGCGTATTTATCACGTTGTCTTGCTACCAACATACAAAGAAGATTATGCGATATTGCGTGATGCTGTGCTTTCAATTAAAGAAAGTGTATATCGAAACGATAGATTTATATTGGTATTAGGTGGCGAGGAAGCTGATAAGAAGAATTTTATCGAAAATGCTAGAAAATTATTAGAAGAGTTTGATGGAGTTTTTAATGATTTTATTTCCACCATTCATCCAGCTGGTATTCCAGGAGAAATGCCAGGTAAAGGTTCGAATTTAAAATGGATGGAGCAAGAAGTGCAAAAATTGATTGATAAGAAGAAAATCAAGTATGAGGACATCTTAGTAACTGCGTTTGACGTTGATACAATTGCTCACCCTCTGTATTACGCCCGATTAAGCTATCTGTATCTAACTTGCGAAAATCCCACCAAGGCTTCGTATCAACCCGTTGTTTTATACTCAAACAATGTTTGGAGGGTCCAGGCACCGATCCGAGTATCGGTCTTTGGAACTACGTTTTGGTTAATGTCGGAGCTTATGCGTTCGGATCGCATGTGGACGTTTTCATCACACTCCATGACCTGGCAGATGTTGGTTGATGTTGGATTCCATGAGCCAAATCTTGTTTCTGAGGATTCAAGAATATTTTTGCAAGGATTTATTCGCTATAACGGAGACTATCGCGTTGAGCCATTGTTTCTACCTGTTTATATGGACGCGGTTGAGGGTACGGGTTATTGGGACGGAATGAAGGCTTTGTATAAGCAACAGCGCCGTTGGGCATGGGGAGTTGAACATCTTCCATACATGCTTGAAAAATTTAAAGGAAACAAAGCAATACCACTTTGGAAAAGGATAAAATATGTGTTCAACCATATTGAAGGAATGTATACCTGGGCAACCGCTCCAATGCTTATTTTTGTCCTTGGATATTTGCCTTATTTTGTTTTGCAAGACACGCCAACTGCGCTTTTGGCAAATTCTCCCTTTACGCTAGAGCGCATGATGCAGGTGGCAACGCTTGGTGTTTTTGCTAGTGCATTTTTGAGTTTGTGGTTACTACCAAAGCGTCCAGCTCAGAAAAAACGTTGGTGGTGGCTGGTTATGATTTTACAATGGGCGCTTTTGCCGGTTACGTTTATTGTCTTTGGAGCATTCCCAGCCATCGACGCGCAAACTCGTATGATGATAGGGAAGTATCTAGGATTTAACGTGACCAAGAAACAAAAGCGAGATTAGTTGGCATGAAAAGAATAATTCAGTAAACTGGCCTTATCTATGCATGTATATGTGCACATTATTACTTGGAATGAAAGAAAGTATTTGCCGGATCTTCTTGAATCCCTAAGGTTGCAAACATATCAAGATTTTAGCATTCGACTTTTGGATAATGGCAGTACTGACGGCACTGTTGAATATATTAGGCAATTTATGCCCACTAGCCTAATTGCGCATAATAAGAAAAATTTAGGCTTTGCCGAAGGGCACAATCAATTAATTAGGTTTACACTAGGTCACGCGCATGAAGATGAGGATTGCGCGATTTTGCTTATTAATGCTGATATGTTGCTTGAGCCAAACGCAATCGAGGTTTTAGTTCGGTCATGTAAGAAGGGCGTTGGCGCTGTTCAGCCTAAGGTCTATAGAGCATTTGGTGAAAACCTGGGTGATGAATATTTGGAAGAGACGGTAAAGTCGGACGTAATTGATACAACCGGTCTTTCTGTTTCCAAGTCATGGCGCATGTTTGATAGAGGTGCTGGAGATCTGGACAAAGGTCAGTATGACAGCGCGAGCGATTTATTTGGTCCAAGCGGGGCTATCGCTCTTTTCCCAATCAAGACTGTTATTGATTTAATGGAAGGAAATGATTTCTTTGATTCTGATTTTTTTACATATCGTGAAGATTGCGATCTTGCCTGGAGACTGCAAAAACGTGGATGGAAAACTGTTTTTGAGCCAAAAGCAATTGGTTATCATTATCGGGGAATGTTTGGAGCACAAAAACAGTCATGGTTTGGACGCCTGCGCAATCGCCAGGGACAAAGCCCATTTTTTGCCGCCTATTCAACCAGAAATCAAATTTTTGTTTTATTGAAAAATTTAACTATCGGGGATTTTATTCTTAGCTTTCCTCATATAATTATTGACGAAGGCGGACGCCTAATTTATACATTTATATTTGAAGGCCAAACCCGCCGGCGCATTTTAGAGATATGGAAATTTATACCAAAGATGTTAAAGAAGCGTAAGGCAATAAAAAAACGCCAGCTAAAGTCAGAGCGTGAGATACGAAAATATGTTGGACTACAATAAACAGAAAAGCAATATCGACCTGTCAATTATCATAGTTCATACCTATGAGAAGCATTTGATTCGCCAAACATTAAATAGTATTAGCCGGTCAGCTCCTAGAATTTCTGTTGAGATTATTGTGGTCGATAACAATCCAAAGGCTGGGTTTGGCGAGCTGGTCAAGGCAGAATATCCGCACGTTTGCCATGTACCACTTGAAAGAAACGTAGGTTTCGGATCAGCGATGAATATTGGTATAAAAGCGTCGCATGGTAGATATGTGCTCATTTTTAATCCGGACATTGTGGTTTTGCCTGACTCTCTTGAGACGCTTGCCAGCTTTATGGATGAAAATCCCGACGTTGGTATGTGCGGTCCACAATTGAGTAATCCCGACGGATCCTTGCAATACTCATGCTACAGGTGTCCAACTTTGCTAATCCCGGCATACCGAAGAACTTTTTTGGGAAAATTATCATTTGGTAAGCAGGCAGTAGAGCAATATTTAATGATGGACGAGGATCATCACGAGGAAATGGAAGTTGATTCATTAATCGGCGCTGCGATTTTTGCCAGACGGGACGCATTAAATGAGGTTGGTCTATTTGATGAACGATTTTTCATGTATTATGAAGACAATGATTTGTGCAGGAGGTTTTGGGAAAACGGTCATAAGGTTGTCTATTATCCGCAAGCAAAGATGATCCATTATCATAGGCGAGCAAGCGCTGACGGCGGACTCCTTAGTCAGTTGTTTAACCGATTTGCCTGGATACAGATAGCTAGTGCTATTAAATTTTTCTATAAATATCGCGGCCAAGAAAATCCGCGTTTAGGAGGTCAAAATGAAAAAAGGAATTAATTTTTTGGAAAATCCAGACGCATTATCAGGACCAGAGCTCAATGATTGTGAGCCAATGGTTTCTTATGAGCCAGTAAAACTAAGCTCAAAAACAAAAAAGCGAAAGTACTTGTTATATTTTTTTGTAATTTTAGTAGTTATTACTGTGTGTATTGTCTTATTTAATATTGGCAGGTTTGTAACTTCAGGGCTTGATGCTAAGGCTTCGCTGGAGAGTGCCCAAGAATACGCTATGGCGTTTGATTTTGATAATGCTATCGAGCAAGTGCATATTGCTCAAAAGGATTTGCACACGGCAAAAGGCAGTTTGTGGGTGGTAAAGCCATTGATTTTCTTGCCATGGGTTGGGGATCAGGTCGATGCACTAGTTGTAATGGTAGACACTGGCGTGGTTTTAGTAGATGTTCTGGACAATGCTTTGTTGATTGTTGGTGATGTTTATAGTTCAGTTAGTGATATTCAAAGTACGCTTAACGAAATTCCTGGCATTGATAAGACTTATACTTTTAAAACATTACCAGCCGAGGTTCGGGTTGAGATGTTGCAGACCTTGCAATCTATCGCTCCTGACTTGGCGCAAGCTCGTATTCAAATCCGTGAGGCACAGGACAAGCTAAGTCAGCTTGATGATGAACACATGATTTATTCAATGCAAGTAGTTGTTGATCGTTTGGAAGAAATTTTGCCAAGCGTTTCCTCGGCTATAGAGCTTATTACACCTTTTGCTCAATCAATTGATGAGTTAGCTGGAGTTGGTAAAGACAGGCAATGGCTTTTGCTGTTTTTAAACAATACAGAAATGCGACCAGGTGGGGGATTTATGGGCGTGTATGGTTTACTCCAAATGCGCGATGGTGAAATCGTTGACATTACAACAGACAATACATATTCAATTGATTGGCTCACAGAAAGTGATAATTATCAGGTCGAGCCACCATATCCAATATCTGCCTATCTTGGGCTTGATACCTGGTATTTTAGAGACGCTAACTGGTCACCAGACTTTGCTGAGTCAGCAAAAACAGCGACTCAATTATTGCGCCAAGAATATGCTTTTGCTGGACTGCCTGTACCACAAATTGATGGTGTGATTGGATTTACACCAACAACAATTGAACAACTTCTTAATATCGTTGGTGACATTACGGTTGATGGCATAACTTTCACTAGCGAGAATTTCACAGAAACTCTTGAATACCAAGTTGAATATGGGTTTAAAGAGCACGGCGTTGAGTGGGATGATCGAAAAGAAATAATAAATGACTTAATGGACGTGTTGATGGAGCGCATCATGGACATTTCCATTGATCAACTACCAAACCTCTTGGCAGTATTAACGCAGATGTTTGATACCAAGCAGGTCGCACTTTATAGTTTTGACACACAAACACAGAATGTGTTTGTGGACGCTAATTGGTCCTCGGTAATAGACGCGTCAGAGGTTGATGATGTGCTAATGGTAGTGGACGCAAATATGGGAGCTTTAAAAACAGATCATGCAATGGAAAAAGAGATTACTTATTCAATCAAGCCTGTTGGTGATCATTATGAAGCCCAAGCGGATATTGTATATAAGCATACTGGCGGATTTGATTGGAGAACAACAAGGTACCAAACATATACAAGTATAATGGTGCCTCTGGGTAGTGAATTGCTTTATACCAATGGCCAGGATGCGAGCGCCTATGAGGAGATAGGACTAACGCGTTTTGGGTCATACATCGTAATTGAACCAGGCGAAACAAAGACATTAACGTTTCAATATCGTTTGCCAGGCTCGATTAAGGATGCAATAGATGACAAGGCATATGAATTAATGATTTTTAAGCAAATAGGTTCTAAACAGGCTTCATTGACTTTAGACCTAGATTTTGGTAAAAAATTAAGAGCTGCAGTGCCTGCTGAGGACCAAGATCAGTTTGGTGATAACAAATATCACCTGAACACAAATTTGTCTCAAGACACAGAGTTGTTGGTGCAGTTTTAACTAGGGGGACCAATTTGCCCAATTATGTTTGATAAGAAGATTGGAATTGATCTGGGAACAACTACTGTGCTTGTTTACGTCCCCAAGCGAGGGATTATTATAAATGAACCATCGGTTGTGGCCATTTCAAAGGCTGATCGAAAGGTTCTAGCTGTTGGCAAGGAAGCGAAAGATATGCTCGGTCGAACACCTGACACTATCGTTGCTTTGCGACCACTTAAAGATGGGGTAATTGCTGACTATAAAACAACTGAAGCTATGCTTCGTTATTTTATTAACAAAGCAATGGGTGGAATGAGAATTTGGCGACCTGAGGTTATGATTGCTGTTCCAGGCGGAATTACCTCAACTGAGCGTCGGGCCGTAGTTGACGCCGCACTGTCCGCTGGGGCAAAAGCAGCTTATATTATTCGACAACCGATCGTGGCAGCAATTGGCGCTAATATTCCAATTGGTAGTCCGTCAGGTCACATGGTTATTGAAATCGGCGGAGGAACAACCGAAGTGGCTGTTATATCATTGGGAGGAATTGTGGCGTCAGATTCAGTTCGTATTGGTGGAGTGAAGTTTGACCAAGCTCTCATGGAACACATTCGAAGAAAATATAATTTGGCAATTGGTGAGCGAACAGCAGAAGATATTAAAATCCGCGTTGGATCAGCGCTTTATTTGGAAGATAAGCTAGAAATGGAAGTAAAAGGGCGTGACATGATTACAGGCTTACCAAAGGTAATGATTGTAACTTCCGACGATGTTACCGAGGCAATACAACCACTCTTGGAAGGAGTTTTGGAGGCTATAAAAGAGGTTTTGTACAAGACGCCACCAGAGCTTTCAGCTGACGTAATGGACAAAGGAATTGTTATTTCTGGTGGAAGTGCCCAGCTTCGAAATTTTGATAAGCTAATAGCTGAGGCAACTGGTGTGCCAACTTATTTAGCAGAAGAAGCGCAATTGTGTGTGGCTAAGGGAACTGGTATTGCTCTGGATAACTTAGACGCATATAAGCGTAGCGTCTTCACTGGATAATATGAAATGCAGAACATATGGGATTGATGTAAATGCCCTGGCAAGAACTCAATACACTGGTGTTGAGCGCTATGTTTTTGAACTAATTACTGAGCTCATAAAAAAACCGCTTTATAAAGATGAGCGGGTTTTTTTGTATTCAAGTAAAGTTATCAAAGAGCTAGGGCAACTACCGTATGGTTGGGAATGGAAGATTTTAAAGTTACCAATAATTCCCAAAGGCTGGACTCATCTGCGATTAAGCCTTGAGCTATTATTGAATCCTCCAAGCGTATTTTTTTCTCCAGCACATGAAATTCCGTTGTTTAGTCGACGAACAAAAATTGTGAACACTATTCATGACATCGCTTTTGTTCATGTGCCAGAGGTGTATACATTTTGTGCTCAAGTGCGTCAGCACTGGGCTGTTAAGAGGTCGATGAAAAGGTCAGCCCATATTTTGGCTGTATCGCAAACAACGAAGGATGATCTGTTAAATCAATATAGTATCGATCCGGTAAAAATTACTGTTACTAGGCTTGGTGTGAGGTTGTCTGATCAAAAAACTGTGCAAAAGACTAAGAATCACTTTTTTGCGCTGGGAAGGGTTGAAAAGAAGAAAAATATTGCATTTTTGATTGAGGTTTTTGAAAAGTTTTTAGAGAAGAATCCTGGAAAGGATGTAAAATTAGTACTAGGTGGCAAGATGGGAGACGGGTCTAATAGTATTTGTCAGAGGATTGAAGGGTCGCCAGCCAAGAATAACATTGTTATTTTGGGCTATGTTTCTGATGAGCGGATGCGAGATTTGATGGCAGAGTCGATTGCCTACGTATTTCCTTCCTCATACGAGGGTTTTGGTTTACCAGCCTTAGAAGCCATGTCGCATTGTGCTCCAGTTATCGCCTCGGACATTCCTGCTTTGCGAGAAGTTTGCGACAAAGCAGCGCTATTTGCTTCCCCAACCGATCACCAGGAGTGGCTCGATGCACTCGATAAGGTTTCAAATCAAGATTTGCGTAATGAACTGATAAGAAGGGGCAAGGAGCGTATTAAGGATTTTTCATGGACTGATACTGCACAAAAAACATTAAAAGTATTGCGAAATGTATAAGTATGCAGGATTTGATTCTGGATTTGATTGCTTTGGGATTTTCAAGAAACGAATCTGTTGTTTACGTTGCGTCATTGGAACTTGGCCAAGCTGGCGCTCATGAAATTTGCGCAAAGGCTGGAGTGAATAGGGCCACGGTTTATTCAGTTTTGGATAGTTTAAAAAAGAAGGGACTTATTACTTTTATTACTTCAGGTGATCAACGCCAATATAGGGCAGAGGCACCAGTTTCTATTTTAACGCTTTTGGAACTGCAACAGCGTGAGCTAGAGAAGCGTCAACGCAGAGCTCACGACATAATTACTCGTTTGCAAGTCTTTCATAATACTGACGTTGCCAAGCCAAAGATTAGGTACTTTGAGCGCATTACAGGCTTGCGTTCCATGCAGGCTGAGTACGAGATGCTTAATGAGGATATGATCCAAATCGTTGGACTTGATACTTTAAAGCAACTTTACGACCCAGAGCGCGAACTAGAACATACCAGTGAGTTGAAACGAAGGAATAGCCAGGTCAAGACTATGCTTGTTACCAAACAAGACGTTTCACATTTGGATTTACTGGAAAATTTTCAATACGTTGTTGTTGATCCTGATTTGGTTGATATAAAAGGGGAGATGACTGTTTGCGGTGATCGCCTGGTATTGTTTTCTTATACGCAGGGAATTATTGCGGTGGAGATTCAATCAAAAACAATCGCCGACACAGCCAGAGCAACCCTTGAGCTGGCGTGGAATGAGGCAAAGAGACTTTCGCAAAACAAATAATCACCCAGTGGGTGATTATTTGTAACAATCCGGAGGGGATGTAGAGCCCCCACCGAAGTGGGAACATTTGGAGCAGTGATTACCGAAGTAATATACTCCGATGGATATTCGGGTGTGTGCAGAAAGTAAGCCGAGGCCTAGTTTTTGCACTTGAATATCCGCTTTCCTCCTAATTTCATTAAAATGATTTTTGGGGGAAATCATCACCTCCGGGTTGCTGTGAAGATGTCATTGGTCACTCGCGGGCCGGTTGGGGTCCATGCGCGAACGGGAAAATATAGCATAAAAATGGGGTTTTGTCAATGGGGTAGGGTGATTTTTTAGCTAAGGATAGCAAGAATTATAGGCTCTAATACTAATTGACCACCCCCACCCCCTCCTTGCCATGCCTGCCGCAGGCAGGGAAAAGGAGGGGAGCCTCGTTTTGCCTCTCCCCCTGACAAGGTGGCATGAGGTGGTCTGTTCTGGGGATAAGCTAATACCGCAATGAGCTATACTATATCCATTATGAAAGATGCTTTTTGTGGAATTATTGGACATGAGAAACAATGCGATTATTTGCGTCAAATATTAGGCTCTGGTCAGGTGGCGCATGCTTATTGTTTGGCTGGGCTCAAAGGTCTGGGCAAAGCCACGGTTGCCAAGCGGTTCACGGCTAGTTTATTGGGGTTAGAAGCTGAAAAATTGCATACCTCGCCAAACGTAACATTTATTAGTAATGGTGAAGAAAAATCAATTAGTGTCGAGCAAATTAGAGAACTTCGCTCCACCTTATCGCTCTCAACCCTTGGAGGCGGTAGAAAGGTTGCCATTATAGACAATGCTGACACAATGACAATCGGAGCACAAAATGCACTTTTAAAAACCTTAGAAGAGCCAAGTCGTGAAACTGTTATTATCCTTATTGCTCACAGGCCTGAGAGATTGCTCGAAACCATCCGCTCTCGAGTTGCACTAATCGCTTTTCGACAGTTGCCAATTGATAAAATCCAAACAGAACTTATTAATAGATTTAATTTTTCAGAAAGTCGAGCGTCATTTTTAGCTCAATTAAGTTTAGGGAGGGCCGGGTTTGCCCTTTCGTGCATAGATGAAGAATTGTGCAAAGAGCGTGAGCAAGATGCGCAGGATGCGCTTAGTTTTTTGATCAGTCCTTTATATAAACGCATTGCACTTTTGGAAAAAATTACAAAAGTAAAAGAAGGACGTGAACATAAGGTGCAAAACATGATAGAATTGTGGAGGATGTGGTTACACTTTGCACTTTTGTCATGTTCAGGTATTGGTGACCAACAGTATGTCCAGCAACTTGCTAGCAAGTATGACGTTAGAGATTTACGCAATGCACTTTCTGCGTTGAGCAATAGCGAAGAGGCAATTGGCAGAAACGTAAACGTCAGTTTAGCACTTTGTGTTTTTGCCTCTGCGTTCTAAAATTTTTAAAACCAAAAAATATGAAAAAAACACTATTTATTTCTACGGGTGCAGTACTGTCATTGGTATTGCTTGGGGCTGGATGCCTGTCATCAAGCTCAACATCAGCCACAGGTGGCGTGTGGCAAACAACAGACAATGGCGGAAATTGGACTCAACTAGCTTCCTTACCGCAAGCGAGTGGAGTTGGATCAATTGCTGGGGTAAATATTACAGATATCGAGATAGATCCAGAAGACGCAACTGTTTATTATTTAGCAACTGACGGTAATGGAATTTTTTATTCGTATGACGCTGGCACGACCTGGCAAAGGCCTGACGCTGTTGAAGGACAGAGTGGAACTATTTTAGATATTGAAGTTGATCCAAGAAATGTTTGTACAGTATACGTAGCAACGCCAAGTAATATTATGAAAACAACTGACTGCATGCGCAGTTTTTCTGTTATTTATAAAATCGATCAAGCCGATGAATATTTGCTTTCGTTTGATATTGATTGGTATAACCCAAACATTTTGTGGTTTGGAAATAAGCAGGGTGCGGTTGGAAAATCAGACAACGCTGGGTCGACTTGGTCGGTTGTAACCCGGGTTAATGATGAAGTTAATGATGTCCAGGTGAGCAAGGCTGATAGCAGAATTATTTATGTTGCGACTGATAGCAAGGGTTTTTTCAGAAGCACAGACGGCGGAATAACCTGGATTGAGTTTGAAGACGATCTAAAAAAACAGTTTAAAAAGTCAGATGAAGTTTATGGATTTGCGCAAACCGAAGACGGAACCTCAGTCATCATGAATACTCAGTACGGACTTTTGATCTCAGTCGATAATGGTCAGACCTGGAATGCATTATCGCTTATTACAGCCGAGGGTGAGGTACGAATTTGGGACGTGGCGTTTGCTCCGCATGATGCCAGCGCCATTTACTACACGACCGCATCGACTTTTTATAGTACCAGCACTGGCGGGCAGTCATGGGTAACAGAGTCATTACCAACCTCCCGAACGCCTTATGTTATTGATGTAAATCCCAAGGACATGAGCCGAGTTTTAGTTGGGTTTAGAGCAATGGACAAATAAGCTATAAATCGATAAGATTTTGACATATTCATCAAAAATCAAGCAAATATGAGTGAAATTACCCAGCAATCAGAGAAAATATTAGAACATTTAGAATCTGAATTAAAGACTATCCGCACAGGTCGATCTACTCCAGAGCTTGTGGACGGAATCTTTATTGAAGTTTATGGATCACGCCAACCGCTTAAAGCGGTTGCTTCCATTTCAACTCCTGATTCAAAAACAATCCAAATTGAGCCATGGGACGGCTCGGCAGTCAAAGCAATTGAAACAGCGCTTACCGAGGCTGACCTGGGTATGAATCCAAACGTGCAAGGAAAGGTTATTAGATTAAACATGCCCATGATGACTGACGACAACCGTAAACATTTGGTTAAGAAGTTAAAAGAAAGATTGGAAGACGCTAAAGTTTCAATTCGTCGCATTCGTGAAGAAGTAAAAAAATCAATTGAAAAGCAAGATGGTATTGGTGAAGACGAAAAGCGCAGATTGCTCGACAACATGGAAAAAGATGTTAAAGAGCAGGTTGAAAAAATTGAAAACATGGGAAAGAAAAAGGAGACAGAAATAACAACAATTTAGTTATGAGTGAGCAAATTACAGATATGGAAAAAATCGTGTCGCTAGCCAAGCGACGTGGATTTGTTTTTCCATCATCAGAAATTTACGGTGGTCTAGCTGCAGTTTATGATTACGGCCCACTCGGAGTCGAGCTGGAAAATAATATTAAGGAAGTTTGGTGGAAAGCGATGGTGCATGACAGGGAAGATGTAGTTGGGCTTGATAGCGCAATATTCATGCTTCCTAAAGTTTGGGAAGCAAGCGGACATGTTGGTGGTTTTTCTGATCCGCTGACCGAATGCAAGCAGTGTCACACTCGTCACAGGGTAGATCATCTGCTTGAGGCAATTGAAGTATTTGCTGACGAAAAGATGAGCCAAGAAGAAGTGCAGAGCTTATTTGATGCAAATAAGGATAAGCTTGCTTGCCCAAAATGTGGAGCAAATGATTTTACACCAGTGCGTAAATTTAATTTACTTGTTTCATCAAATTTAGGGAATTTTACAGGTGATTGGACAAAAGAACCTGTATATTTGCGTGGTGAAACTTGCCAAGGAATTTATGTAAATTTTAAAAACGTGCTGGATTCAACTCACGCTAAAGTACCATTTGGTATTGCTCAGATCGGAAAAGCATTCCGTAACGAAATTACAGCTCGACAATTTATTTTTAGAACCCGTGAGTTTGAACAAATGGAAATGCAGTATTTTGTTCATCCGGATGACGCCATGAAATATTATGAGCAGTGGAAGGAAAATCGAATGCAGTTTTATATTGATTTAGGAATTAAGTCAGAAAATTTGCAATGGCACAAGCATGAGAACTTAGTTTTTTACGCCAAAGAAGCTTATGACATTGAATATAAGTATCCGTTTGGTTGGAAAGAACTTGAAGGAGTTCATGCTCGTGGGGACTATGATTTAACACAGCATACAACTCACTCGGGCCAAAAAATGGAATACATGGATCAGGCAAAAGGTGAAAAATACACACCACACGTTGTGGAAACATCAGCCGGAGTTGCCAGGACATTGCTTGCTGTTTTGTGTGACGCTTATTGCGAGGAAGAGGTGAAAGATGAAACACGTGTTGTTTTAAAACTTCATCCCAAGTTAGCTCCATACAAAATTGCTGTCTTGCC
This sequence comes from Patescibacteria group bacterium, assembly GCA_018896835.1. GTDB lineage: Bacteria > Patescibacteriota > Patescibacteriia > UBA9934 > UBA9934 > UBA9934. The sequence continues at coordinate 24,953 of JAHILS010000067.1, forward strand.
GTTGTCGAAAAAAGATGAGTTGATTGCTCCGGCTCGAGAAGTGGTTGCGCTTTTAAAGAAAAAATATCACGTTGATTTTGACGAAACTCAATCGATTGGCAAGCGATACCGCAGGCAAGATGAAATTGGAACTCCTTATTGTGTGACTGTTGATTTTGACACACTCCAAGACAAAGCTGTCACAGTTCGTGATCGAGATACAATGAAACAAGAAAGAATAAAGATTGATGAGCTTGTTAGTTTTTTTGCAAAAAAACTAAATTAGTATGTTGCATAAAGAGCATCCATCATTTTTAACTGAATTAATAGGTGAGTCGGTACCAGACATGTTGCCAAGACGTAATTCTGATACTTTTCGCGAGCGTCATATTGAAATCCTACGAGAAGTATCAGAGCCTGGGCATATGTATGAGCCAAAGCGTTGCGTTATAGA
>JAHILS010000068.1 GCA_018896835.1 Patescibacteria group bacterium
GACTCACCAGCGTTCCTGAAAGATGGATGATGGATCGGTCTTGTCACATGACGAGATTATGTGAGAGGGGCTAACCACCCCATGGAGAAGAGATGAACAACAAGAAGAACCAGATGTCACCCCGCTCCTTCAACCACCTCATTGCCGCCCTGAGCGCGGCCGAGGCCTCCCTCGAGGCCAACCCTTGGGGTGAGAGCGATGAGACGCAGGCGGCCCACAAGGTCGCCCGCGGTGAGCTCCACGATGCCCGCGAGTCCCTGTCGACCGCCATCCGCTTGGCCCCCTGGGGTCGGAACGGGTGCGTGTTCATCTCGGACCGGGGCGATGGCATTGGCTCGAGGAGCCGTGAGCGCGGCCTGCACATCAACGGCCGCCTCCGGGCCGTGGTGCGCTACGAGTACGGCGAAACTGGAGGGTGGGTCGATGTCATCTCGACCGTCAAGGCCGAAGAGGAGTACCGTGCCCGGCGCGAAAGCGCCCGCGCGTGGGACACCTCCTACAAGGCCCTGCTCGAGGAGGTGGCGCTCGCCCTCCTCGAGGCCGGCATCATCCAGATCGACAACTGCTACGAGCTGATCGTTGACGGGTGGCGCTACGAGTACGGGCAGATGGGGGGCTGCTTCCGCAAGGACATGCATCCCGGCGTGTCCGCTCCCGGCGCCCTGAGCCGGGCCCGGAAGATCCTGGAGGCGTCGATGCGGCAGCAGTGCCGCTTCGACAGCCCCTTCGCTGGGCTGAAGCTGGGCTAGTCCACCGGAGGTTCTAGACCTCCGCAACAACCTTATTTCCGAACCGGGCAATTCTAGACAAGCCCAGGTTCAAAACCTCTCCCACGACACAGGGTTCGTGGAAAGAGAAAATTCTCACCCTGCTGGCCCCGGTTCATGCACACTCGCGTGACCGGGGCTTTCGCTTTTAAAAAATTTTGTTTTGGTAAACAAAACCGACCCGGTTATGGGTCGATTTCTATTTTATATTGTTGTTGTGTCAGAGTTTGGTTTGACAGCCTTTGCTTTTAGTTCGTCTTTTAGTCGCTTACCGGCTTTGAACTTTGGCACTCGGACTTCTGGTACGTCGATGATTTCGTTTGGTTTACGAGGATTAACTCCTTTGCGGGCATGGCGTGTGCGGGCGGAGAATGTTCCAAATCCGGCAATTGTGACTTCCTCATCGCGCTTTAGAGCTTCGATGATAATCTCTTGCAGGGTTGCGATTAAGTCTTCACCTTCCTTTTTTGTGATGTTTAGCCTTTCTGAAATTTTTAAGGCTAGCGTTGCTTTATTCATAGTTTTGAATTTATGGTCTTATTCTACACTGATGTTAGCCAGAATTCAAGCTTTATCTGGCGTACTCCACAGCCCGTGTTTCTCTAATGACTGTAACACGCACCTCGCCAGGGTAGGTAAGTTCGCTTTCAATTTTCTTGGCAATGTCACGGGCTAAGTTTTGTGAATTAAGCTCATCGATATTTTCTGGTCTAACAAACACGCGGACTTCTCGTCCAGCCTGAATAGCATAAGCTTTTTCAACGCCTTCAAATCCCATGGCAGTATCTTCTAGGTTTTGTAGTCTTTGAATGTATTCTTCAAGAGTATTTCGGCGTGCGCCAGGGCGGGCTCCGGAAATTGCGTCAGCTGCCTTTACAATCACTCCTTCAATTGTTTTTGGCTTGTCTTCATGATGAGCCACAGATTGGTAGGCAATCTCTTCTGGGAAGCCAAATTTTTTCATGATGTTATAACCAATTTGAGGGTGAGCGCCTTGCATATCGTGGTCAACTGCTTTTCCAATATCATGGAACAGCCCGCCTTTTTTACAAGCAAACACGTCAGCTCCCAGCTCTTCGGCTAGCATTCCTGAAATACGAGCTACTTCGATTGAGTGTTGCAAGACATTTTGTCCATAGCTTGTGCGGAATTTTAGTCGACCAAGAATTGAAATTAGTTTTGGATCAATCGATGGTACTGGAATGCCAAGTTCGTAAAGTGCGTCTTCGCCTGACTTTCTCATTTCTTTTGCTAAGTTTTTCTTAGCGTCAGTGATAGCTTCCTCAATTCGAGCCGGCTGAATTCGTCCGTCTTTAATAAGAGCCTGCAGGGCGCGGAGTGCAACCTGACGTCGAACAGGGGAGAATCCGCTAATCATAATCATTTCTGGCGTGTCATCAATAATAAGTTCGCAACCTGTAAGACGTTCTAGTGTTTTAATGTTTCGTCCTTCTTTTCCAATAATTCGTCCTTTCATCTCATCTGATGGAAGTTCAACCATAGTAGTTGTTGCGTCAACCACATGGCTGGACGCAAATCTTTGCACGGCAAGTGAGATGACTTGTTTGGCTTTACGCTCAATCTCTTCCTCGCTAACTTGTTCAAGCTTGTGCATGCGATGAACAAGCGTTTCTTTTTCCGTGTCTTCGATTATGCGGAAAAGTTCATCACGGGCTTGATCTTTAGAAAGGCCAGCAATTGATTGAAGTTTGGAGATTTGCTCTTCTTTGAGTTCTTCAACTCTAGCTTTAACGCGTTCAATCTCAGTTTTTTGTTGCTCAAGTTTTGTTTTTTTGTCCTCAAGAGCTAACAACTGTTGATCAAATTTATTTTCTCTTTGCTCAAGGCGTTGCTGTTGTGATTGGATTTCGCGGCGGCGGTCATTTGCTTCGCGTTTTCCTTCTTCAAGGACGGTAAGGGATTTCTCTTTTGCTTGGAGGAGAATTTCTTTTTCTTGTGCTTTGGCTTTTTGTAGGATTTTTTCAGCCTTATCTTCAGCAGACTTTGCTTTGTTCTTCATTACGACTTTTCGTATAAAGTATCCCAGCAATGATCCGATTAAAAAGACTCCAAATCCTGTAGCCAGCACTAGAATTGAATCTAGTGAAAACATAGGGTTTATGGAGCTTGAAACAAAACGGACAGGGTAGAATTCCTGATTATCTATGCTTGATTGTCACGGTAATTGGTGAAAAATCTTTGTTAAGATTTTTACACACGTTTATTGATGTGAATATCATAGATCCTGTCGAGTCAGCCGTTTTCTTCCAAACTCGGTTATTATTTACAACCCTAGGATAGCATTAACGAACTGTTCCGTCAATCATGATATTTTCAAGGTTTTTGACTAGCTTTTGCCAATTTTCTGAGTTTACGGCGCTGATTTCTGTGGCGTCGGAGACTGGGATATTGCCGATCTTTGTTCTGCGCAGTGACCTAACGTAGCCAGTTGTCCCGAGAATTTTACCCAAGTCTCGTGCCAGGGCGCGGACATAGGTTCCACTTGAACATTTGATTTTGACTTCAAGAACAATCTGACGACAACCACCCCCATCCCCTCCTTTGAAAGTAGGGGAGACGAGTTCGAACTTATGAATTGTCACATGCCTTGGCTCGCGCTTGATTTCTTCTCCTTGACGAGCGAGCTTGTATAAGCGCTTGCCGTTGATTTTGATTGCCGAGTGCATTGGTGGGATTTGATCGATTTGGCCAGTTAGCTGTTGCATTGCTTGGAGGATTTGATCTTGAGATATTTCTGGCATGTTTGAATCAATAATTATCTCTGTTTCTGTATCAAGACTGTCTGTTGTTGCCCCGAGAACAAATTTGGCTTCATAAACCTTGTCCATTCCCATGAAATTATCAATCAGCTTTGTTGCCTCTCGACCAATCGCTACAACAAGAAGGCCGGTTGCGAATGGATCCAATGTTCCAGCATGGCCTATTTTTCTAATGCCTGTGATTGACCGAAGTTTGGCAACAATGTCAAAACTGGTCCAGCCCGCAGGCTTGTCGATTAGAAGGAATTTCAAATCCGTCATATAATCAAGATAGTAACATAACTATATGAATAAACCACGCGGTTACACGATTATTGAACTTTTAGGATCAATGGCCATTGTCGCCTTTTTAATTATTATCGTTGTGATGATGTCAGGGCCAAAAGACGCACTCAAAGACGAGTATCGAAACGCGCAATTAAGCGATGTGAACGACTACATGCAATCATTATTGTTATTACAGCTAGAAGAAGAGTCAAGATTTTATGAGTTGGCACTAATCGCGCAGGATCAAAAGGTGATGATCGGGATTGGGGAAGGGTGCGACGGCTCGTTTGGTAGTCAATGTACCGATGATGAGCTTTCAGACGCATGCTTGAATATCGAAGAATTTTTGCCAGCCGAGTATTCCGAGCTTTTACCGTATGATTCGTCAAGCGCAACATTTTCGCGAGTGCGGACTGGTTACTACATATTTTTTAAAGACAACATTCTAGAAGTTGGTGCCTGCGCGCCGTCAGGCATAGACCCTGTTAGACTCATGAGCCTAGTCAAGTAGGATTGGGGGGATTTGGGGTCAGGGCTCTAACTTTGAATTTTCGCTTTGGGGTCAGGCCTCAAATCGTTACTTTTTGAAACAATCAAGTAATCTGCTTGATTGTTTCAAGTGTTAATTATTAAAATAATCAATATTTAAAGCTTAAATGAATGGTGCAAGGTAGGGGCCTGACCCCATTTGCTACTTTTTGGGTTTATTTCTTTACATTTTTGGCGAATTTTCGTATTATGACGCCATGAATATTTCAGAACTCGCCCGAAAACTACGTATTTCAACCGATGAGCTACGCGTAAAATTGCCAGAGCTTGGTTTTGATATCGGTTCTAAGGCTATTAAAATTCCAGATCGCGAAGCAGGGCGCATTGAGTATGCTTGGCGTCAATACAAGAAACGACAGTTTCTTGCTAAGAAACGTGAAGATCAAAGAGCTCGTGCTGAGCGCAAAACACGTGTTCAAGAAGGAAATGCGGAAAAGATTCAAATTCCAACAACGCTGACAGTACGAGAATTTGCCGACAAACTTGAGCTTCCGATAGCTCGGGTGATGCAAGAGCTGATGCGGGCTGGAATATTAGCTTCCTTAAATGAGCGCATTGATTTTGATACAGCTACGATTATTGCAGAGGATCTAGGTTTTATTACTGAACCACTCGAAGGTGAGAAACAACACGATGAAGATGAGAAAGGACTTGAAAAGCTTGAAGGAGCGCTTGCTAGTCAAGAAAATAAAGTGCCACGCGCACCAGTTGTAGTAGTTATGGGGCACGTTGACCATGGAAAAACACGTTTGCTTGACGCGATTCGCAATACGCACGTTATGGATAGCGAGCATGGCGGAATTACCCAGCACATAGGTGCTTATCAGGTTGTCCGCCACGACCGTGAGTTAACATTTATTGATACTCCTGGTCACGAAGCGTTTACAGTCATGCGATCACGTGGTGCGAAAGTTGCTGACATTGCAATTTTGGTTGTCGCGGCTGATGACGGAGTGCAACCACAAACACGTGAAGCTATTGATATAGTCAAGGCTGCCAAGCTTCCATTCTTAGTGGCTATCAACAAAATTGATAAGGAAAACGCAAACATCGAAAAGGTAAAAACTCAGCTTGCAGAATTCGGGTTATTGGCAGAAGAGTGGGGAGGCAAAACAATCATGGTTCCGATCTCTGCCAAGCAAGGTCAGAATATTGATCAACTGCTCGATATGTTGATTCTTGTAGCTGACATGGAAAAAGATCATATAGTAGCCGATCCAGCTCGAAGAGCAATTGGAACAATCATTGAGTCAAAGATTGAAAAATCAGAAGGTCCAATTGCAACCGTACTAGTACAATCCGGAACGCTTAGGTTGGGCGATCAGCTAGGAGTACGCGGAGCGCATTATGGAAAAGTTCGTGCCATGCAAACATGGGACGGAAAGAAAATTTCAGAGGCGATTCCTTCAACTCCTGTTAGAATTTTGGGATTCAAAGACGCGCCATCAATTGGCGACGTGATGGAGGTTCCAGAGGACGTGAAATTGTTAGAAAAGTTAAAGGAGCAACCAACTCGAAAAGTCGGTGCGGGTGAGATGAAGGTGCATACTGCGCAAAGAGATCAGCAGGGGTCAGACATCGAAGAATCAGAGAAAAAAGTATTGCTCAACATCATCATTAGGGCAGACGTGCTTGGATCTTTGGAAGCGATTATTGGAATGATCGAAAAGATCGATAACAAATACGTTGGTGTAAAAATCATTTCCAAGGGTCTTGGAAACGTAACAGATGCCGACATTCTTAATGCTGCAGCCTCAAGCGCTTGGGTCTTTGCCTTCAACGTTAAACCACCAGCAGTAATCGAGATGTTAGCTCGCGACAAAGGTTTGCAACTTTCACATTACACTGTTATTTACAAGCTGTTTGAAGATTTGGTTGATAGGTTGCGCCTGATGATTCCAGCCGAGCAAGTTTATACAGAGCTTGGATCAGTCAAGATTTTGGCAACTTTCCAAAAATTAGAAAAAGGATGTGTTGTTGGGGGCCAGGTCACAAAGGGAATGGTCGAAACTGGTGCTACGGCTCGTGTTGTGCGCGATGACGAAGTTATTGCTGAGGGAAAAATCAAGAGAATTCAGGTTGCAAAAATGGAAGTTAGACAGATTGAGCAGGGAACTGAATGCGGAATTGAATTTTCTGGAAAAGCAAAAATTGAAGTCGGCGACGTTCTGGAGATTTATTCTGAAGAAGAAAAGGCTCGAACTTTAGAAGTCGAAGGCTCAAGATCAAGATAGGTTTTGATAATGTGAAAAAACCGCACTCGAATATGAGCGCGGTTTTTGTATCCAAACAAGCACAAGTGATACGATCGTATCACTTGTGCTTGTTTATCAGACCAGTTGGCGTGCCACTAGTTGTTGTTAAATTTGTGAGTTTATCATTTTTCACTTTATGAAAAATTTTGTTGAAAGCACGAACCGCTTCTACAGGTGTAGAAGCGGTGAGGGGGACGAGGTTGGTTGAGGCTAGAGCTTGGGGCCACTGCCGCCACCGTAGGTCACGAACTGTCCTGCGGGTTCGTGTACGGGTTGGTCGACTGTAGACTGCTCGACTGGCCATATCAGCTCCGAAGACTGGTTTTGTTCGGTGCAGTTCTCTTGAAGTTGTCCGATTTGGTCGTGCAGGTTTTCGACGTCTGTCATTAGTTGGGCTATGAGCATGTTGGTGTGCTTCATGCCGTTTCGAACGTTCCAGACGGACAGCCCTGCGAAAATGATCATTGCGCTGATAATAAGCATTTTCGTGTACCAATTGTCTTCCTCAGTTGCACGTCCCGCCTCTTTGATGGCGGACAGCAGTCGTGCGTTGGTAGTTTTGTTGTGCTCGTCGCTCATAGTTGCACCTCCGTGCGTGGGTTGAAGCGATGTTGGAAGGTTGGCGAAAAGTTTGGCGAGTGTCAATCTTAAGATCTACATCTTAAGATCCTTCACTCCTCGCTTGGCTCGTTCGTTGACGATGATGGCATGTGGAACGCAGATATTCGATACCATCATCTTATCCACTGGCACAGATGCCTCTGCCGTTATAAAATACGAACGCTATTCATAATTAATATTTCTATGGAACTTTCAACAGCTAATTTTGACGAAAAAGTACTTCAAGCCAAAGGGCTTGTGGTGGTAGATTTTTGGGCAGTATGGTGTGGGCCCTGCAAAATGATGAGCCCGATTGTGGACGAACTTGCCGGCGAGCTTGATAATATTACGGTTGGAAAAGTAAATGTTGATGAAAACCCAGACTTAGCTCGACAATTTAACATTCTCTCAATCCCGACATTTATTATTTTTAAAGCTGGTCAGGTTGTTGAGCAGTTTTCAGGATCGATGAGCAAAGAAATGTTAAAAGAAAAAATCACTAAACATATTGATTAGTAATTAGTAGAAAATTGTTTATTAGAAGGCTAGTGAAAACTAGTCTTTTAAGTTATGCCTTGACACCCCTAGGGGGTATGTTACAATTTTGAATATGAAAACTGAAACACAAAGAATAAATAATATTGTTGGTCAGCTTGAAGGCATTAAAAAGATGGTTGATGAAGATAAGGATTGTTTTGAAGTTTTAACACAGATCAAGGCCGTGCGCTCAGCCTTGCGTTCTTTTTCTTCTCAATATCTTTCATCAAGATTCTCAACTTGCATGAGTGCGTGCAAGAAGGATCAGAGCGACGAAGTGTGTGCAAAATTTATGTCAGAATTATTAGATGAAACATTATGATAAAAATAGTAACAAAACAAAATTTCAAAGAGGATGTTTTAGAAGCGTCCAATCAAAAACCGGTTTTAGTAGATTTTTTCGCTACTTGGTGTATGCCGTGCAAAATGATGGGACCGATTCTTGAAGACTTGGCCGATGAAATGGGGGATTCGTTTGTGGTAGCAAAGGTTGATGTGGATGAGGAAAGTGAGCTAGCTGGAGAATTTGGGATTATGAGCATTCCAACAATTTATGTCTTGCGAAACGGTAAGGTTGTTGAACAATTTGTTGGCATGCAGACCATGGAACAACTAAAAACTGCTTTACAAAGTCACGTCTAGGTCAATAGATTTATTCTGTGGTGGATAACCCGCTAAAACTTAATTTGTGTGTGCTAAAATAGTTCTCGTATGGAAAAACGTCGATTGATAATCATTGGTTCTGGCCCGGCTGGTTACACAGCTGGTATTTATTCAGCCCGAGCTGGTTTGCAACCTCTTATTATTTCTGGTCAGCAACCAGGCGGTCAGTTAACAACCACGACAGAGGTGGAGAATTGGCCAGGTGAGGTTGATGGTATTTTAGGAGTTGAACTAATGGATAAGCTGAAGCGTCAGGCAGTAAAATTTGGGGCCGAGATTATTGACGCCTTTGTTGACCAATTAGATTTATCAACCAAGCCGTTTAAGCTAAAGGTCAATCAAGAAGAATATGAAACTGATGCTTTAATAATTGCCACTGGTGCCAGCGCACGCTGGCTGGGCATTGCTGGCGAGGATAAGCTCAAGGGCAGGGGGGTTTCGGCTTGCGCAACATGTGACGGATTTTTCTTCCGTGATAAGAAAGTGGTTATGGTCGGCGGGGGAGATACGGCTATGGAGGAAGCGAATTTTCTCACACGATTTGCTGAGTCAGTGACGGTTTTGGTTCGGCGAGATGAACTGCGAGCTTCAAGGATTATGCAAGAGCGGGCGCTAGCAAATCCAAAAATCAAATTTATGTATTTTACTGAAGCTAAGGAATTGATTGGTGAGGAGAAGCTGGAAAAAGTTCGGGTAATCAACAATCAGACAAACGAGGAACAGGATGTTCCCTCTGATGGATTCTTTGTCACCATCGGTCATAAACCAAATACAGATTTTTTAACTGGTCAAGTCGAGCTTGATGCTAAGGGATATATCAAGAATATCCCCGGAACATCAAAAACTAATGTGGCAGGTGTGTTTGCCTGCGGGGACGTGATCGACCCTTGGTATCGCCAGGCGATTACGTCGGCTGGGACTGGTTGCTGGGCAGCGCTTGATGCAGAACGATGGTTGTCTATAAATGAATAAACTCATTTCCCATCTCGAGGAGAGGAGCTGTGAGAGATCTTTGCAAAAAGATTCCTCCCCCTCGACAAGCTCGTGATCTATGACTGGGCGTCGGAATGGGGAGTGAGATAATATAAATATAAATTATATGAGTAATGTATTTGAAAACGCATTAAATCAGATCCACCGAGCTGCAGAACTTGCGCAGATCGACAAAGATGTATTAACTCAAATCAATGTGCCAATGCGTGAGGTGCGGGTGGCTATTCCAGTTAATATGGATGATGGTTCGTTGCGCATGTTTGAAGGATTTCGTGTCCAGCACAATAATTGGCGCGGGCCTTTCAAGGGTGGTATTCGTTATCACCAACAGGTTGATATTCACGAGGTCAAAGCTTTGGCTACCTGGATGACTTTTAAAACAGCGGTTTGCGGAATACCAATGGGGGGTGGAAAAGGAGGAGTGATTGTTAACCCAAAGGAATTGTCTGAAGCGGAATTAGAGCGTGTTACCAGGGGGTGGGTTAAGTCCATGAGGGGTGTGATTGGTCCAGAGATTGATGTGCCAGCGCCTGACGTGAATACCACTCCACAGGAGATGGATTGGATTGCCGACGAGTTTGGTCACCCAGCTGTGGTTACTGGAAAAACAATCAAAGCTGGCGGGTCAGCAGGTCGGGGAACTGCCACAGCCACTGGTGGATATTACGTACTTGAGACTTTGATGGACAGATTGTTTTTGGAGCCGGAAATGAAATCAGTGGTTATCCAAGGATTTGGCAATGCTGGTCGTATGATGGCAGAGATTATGCATCGTCACGAGTGGAAGGTTGTTGCAGTATCTGACTCTGGTGGCGGAGTATATAACCCGGCTGGATTGGACATCGAGGCACTTGCTAAGCATAAAGATGAAACAAGGTCAGTTCAAAATTTTGCTGGCGCGGAAAATATTACCAACGAACAGCTTTTAGAAATTGAATGCGGACTTTTAATTCCAGCAGCGCTAGAAAATCAAATTCACGTTGGTAATGCTGGTAGCATTAAAGCCAGAGTGATTTTGGAGCTTGCCAATGGCCCAACTACTCCAGAGGCCGATGACATATTGCGCGAGCGTGGAATCGAAGTGATCCCAGACATCTTGGCAAACTCAGGAGGCGTCACGGTTAGCTACTATGAGTGGGAGCAGAACATGAAAAACGAAGTTTGGACAGAGAGTCAGGTTGACGACAAATTAAAGTCAGCCATGACCGATGCTGCTAATGCGGTTTGGGAGCGTAAAGAAAAATACGCAACCGACATGCGTCGCGGAGCATTTATCCTTGGACTCGAGCGCTTGCAAGAAGCAAAGAAGTAAACAAATAAACAAGACCTATAAGACCTACAAGTCTTATAGGTCTTTTTTGTTTTTAAACAGATGCCCCGCACCATTGGTGCGGGGAGTGCGAACGATGCAAGTTGGGCTAGAACCGGTCCTGCATGCCCGTGTTCTATTGGGACATAGGGAAGTGCAGGGCAGGTTCACGAGATGCTGTCTCGTACCCGAGCGGGGCGTCGATCACGAGCAGTGTGAACGTGCCGTCATCCCTAGACTTGGGGCTAATCCCGCACCGCGATTCGGGTCGGCAGTGCATAACGTCGACGGCAGCGAAGATCTGTCCGCCACGGACGTCAGACGCGACGTCGTCGCCGTCGGGCGTGAGCAGGCGCACGAACGGCCCGCGGTCCCAGGCTTCGGCGTTTGTGGTTGGGGGGTAGGCGATGTACACGAAGCAGTTCGTACCATCGCAGTCATTGTCCATCACCGCTTGCGCGAATACGCTTTCCTCCTGGGTCGTTGCGGCGCGGTCGACCACGGGCGCATCCTGGGCGGAAGCGTCGCCAGTGTCGGTGACGTCTCCGCTCCTTTCAGCCATGACGATGCCGTATCCGAGCGTGGTGAGTAACAGAAGCGCAATGAGCGCCCAGACGAGCTTCTCGTCTAATCTCATCGGTTTCGCATTGGCAGAGAAACCTCTTTTGATTTGCCTGATCTGTGGCTTGCTCATGTTGACTCCTGTGGGTGCAGATGGGTAGGGGGGTGAAGAATCTCATCAAAGAGCAAAGTGATATTGCCTCGCACAGGCGTTTTTGTCAAAGTTTGGTGTTTGGAATCCTAGAATTTAAAGCCAGGGTTATTTGATGGAAGAAAACGAGAATCCGCGCCAGTGTGGCGCGGATGAGAAGTGGTAGTAACGTCGCAGGCGTCACTACCTAGAATTCTTAGCGTTCGACTTTTTGTGCCTCTTCGGCAGTTAACGCAAACCTCAAACCTGGTTGGATGTAGCTCGTATCTTCTCCTCCGCGATTTGGCGCGCAA
>JAHILS010000069.1 GCA_018896835.1 Patescibacteria group bacterium
ATCACTTAGTTGTCGCAGACGAAATTGCCAAAGTTTTTGAAACAATTGGTAGCAGGGAAGCTGACACAGTAATTATTTTGAGCCCAAATCATTTTGCGCAGGGAATATCACCACTGCAAACTACATACGGAAGCTGGGAAACTTATTATGGCAGTGTTGAGGCTGGTAGCGACATAATCGATGAGCTAACGGGCGAAATCGAAGTTTTGAGAATCGAGGACAATACATTTGAAAATGAGCATGGAGTGAGCTCAATTGTGCCTTTTGTTGCCAAGTCTTTTCCTGACGCAAAGCTCGTACCGCTTGTGATTGACGAATCATTATCAAGCGAAGACTGTATTGCGCTTGTTCAAGCAATCCAGAAGCACGCGCCCGACGCTGTTGTAATTGCGAGCATTGACATGTCGCATTACATGCCACTCTACGCCCAAGAATTTCATGATGAAATTACACTTCGAGCTTTGGAGTCAGCAAGCACGCAAGATATTGCTTTGGAAATTGACGCAAACGCAGTGCTTGATGTTTTAATGCGAATAAATGAAGCGCGCGTCACTCAAGACTGGCAGATTTCTTACCATGACAGTTCAATCCAGGAAGGTTTAACAGATGATTATTTGGAAAACACCAGCCATATTTTGGGATTTTTTACTGCCGGAAATCCAACATTTGATGATTTCGCATCGCTTCATTTTGTAGGCGACATTATGCTTGACCGCGAGGTGCGGGCTTTGATTGATGAAAATGGGCAGGATTATCCATGGGAGAAAATGGATCGATTTTTAGACGGAGTTCATGTCACGATCGGAAACCTTGAAGGTACTGTTAATGAGCTGGTCAGTACCTATACAGCCAATCCTCCATTTCGATTTGTTTTTTCACCCGAGTCGGTTATCAAAATGCATGAGTTTATCGATATTGTGAGCTTGGCAAATAATCACGCCAGCGATGTTGGTACGGCTGGCGTGCAAGAAACAAAAGACAGGTTGGACGCTATGGAAATTGATTGGTTTGGTTCATATTCCACGTCTGTGCCTTCACTGGATAAAGATGTTAACGGCATTCCACTGACGTTTATTGGTTATCATCAGTTTGCATCAGACCCAGATGACCTGGTTTCGCTTATTCAGGACGCAGATTTAAGAGGCAGGTTTGTGATCGTGATGCCACATTGGGGCAATGAATATCAGGTTAGGCCAAGCTCTTCGCAGAGGGTGTTGGCGCAGACTATGATCGACGCGGGAGCTGACCTGATAATTGGCGGGCATCCGCATGTTGCGCAGGGAATTGAGATGATCGGTGACGTGCCGGTTGTATATTCATTAGGGAATTTCATTTTTGACCAGGTTGACCCAGTTACATATCCTGCGCTGACGGCTGGCGTGATAATTACCCAAGATTCGATTGAAATTTATCTTATGCCAGTTTGGACCCAGGGCAGCCAACCAACCCCGATGTCAGATATTGAGTCAGCGAATTTCTTGTCAAATTTAGCAACTTATTCATCAGAATCAATAATGACAGAAGTTCAAATGGGTGTTATAAAGGTCTTAAAGACAGGGTATTAGTGAGTTGCGATTTCCCCCATCCCGACGTTAGGAGGGATCCCCGACGCGTTGTCACAAGCCTTGAGGCCCTTCCCCCTCGACAAGCTCGGGATCTATGACTGGCCGTCGAGGTGGGGAATAGGGGTGGTTGTTTGTGAAAGAGGTGAGATTAAATTATAAATTTCAAAATTAATAAAATAATATGAATCAGAAAAAAACAAAAAATGGGTTTGCTGGGCTTTATGCAGTGTTCCTTGTTGCTGCAATTATTCTGGCCTTTGTAGCGTTTGGCGCTGGCTATTGGCTATCAAATAGGGAAGTGGCCATCTCCAACGGAGACGATCAATTAGTCGATGAAACTAATCAAGACGATTCTACCGAGGCGTCTGAACCAGAGATTGTTAGCCCCCAAGGCGTATTGCAGATTAATTGGTACACAGAGCCAGAAGAGGTTGAACCGCTTGATGTTGTGAAAGCTCTAGAGCCTGATGGTGCAAATGATGATGTTAAAACCTATGTTTTAGGAACAATAGCGTCTGGTGAGTACAACGGCATGATGCTTACAGTAAACATTGTTCCGTATATTGGTATGGGTGAGACTAATCGATCATTTTATTTAATTACCTCGGAAAACGAGTCCCAAAAGCCAGTCTTGCTAGATCGTTACGCAATTGATGGAGCATCATTTTTCCAAGCATGGTCAGGTTTTTATTCTTTTATCGAGCGCAATTACAGCGAAGATATGAGACATGAGTATCCAGAGGACACAGCAGATTATGATGCGTTATTTTCGGCAATATCAGTTGATACAGAGTCTGTTATTTCTGAATTTGAACATGAGGACATGGCAGTTGATCAGTCTGGTAATGAGTATAGAGTACTAGGTTTGTCAGATCTGGCAGTTTATCCAAACAAGCTTAAGCTCTCCGAGTTTACTTTAAGCACACAAATTGATGGCGATAATCTTTACAGTATTACCGGAGACGAGGAGTCGCTCGAAGGATCATTATCAGGACTAAAAAACTTGTTTTTTACATTAGACCAGGGTGGACGAGTGGTCGTGTATGATGCATTTATTCCATTTTGGGATTACAAGGACAATTCGTATATTAGTGACCTCACCATTTTTGCTGATTCGACAATAACAGGATCATATTCAAAAGCACTAAGTGGTGGCTGTGGCTTGGCTAGCATTACAAACGTAGTGTCTGCAGATGAGACTGGCCCACTTTCACAGTTGGGATATGTCAAAGATGCCAGTGGCAACAAGTATGACATCTACGAGCCAGAGAATTATTCCATGGAATACTATCTTGATGATTACAACATGTGGTTTAACTGGCACAAAGAAGGACAGCTTGGGGATTTCCTAGCTATTCATCCAATACTTTACTATCAAGACAGCTTAGGAAGATGGATTGAGTTCAAACACGTCGATGCTCTTTCGCAAGCAGAGTGCGGAAAGCCAGTAATTTATTTGTATCCAGAGGTTGAAACCCAAATTGACGTTACGCTCAGCCCTCAAGGCGGATTTACATACACCGAGCCAGTTTATAATGATGGCTGGTCAGTAACTGCCTCACCTGACGGAACGCTTATAAACCTGGCTGACGGACAAACATATCCTTATCTATTCTGGGAAGGACGAGGCGGGCTCTATGCATCACCTTCCAATTATTGGGTAGTTGAGAAGTCACAAGTAGAAGACTTTTTAACCAGCACTTTGCATAAGTATGGGCTTAACGATCAGGAAACAGCTGATTTCATGGAGTTCTGGCTTCCACGCATGCAAGCATCTGCCTATTACAAAATAGGATTCCACGGCACGCAAGCCATGAACATCTTGGCCCCAATGACACTCTCTGTTCATCCAGACAGTGTTCTACGAATACTCATGGACTACCAAGAGCTTGAGGCACCGATCGAACAAGATCCACCAGTCATTGTCCCATTTGATCGCGAAGGCTTCGCGGTTGTGGAGTGGGGAGGGGTGATTTGGTAAAAGAAGATTATTAAATAAAAAATCCGACTAAAAAGTCGGGTTTTTTATTTGGAGCGGGTAGAGGGAATCGAACCCTCATGTTCAGCTTGGAAGGCTGACGTAATAGCCATTATACCATACCCGCGTATTTTTTTATGAATTCACGGCCACAGCCGGATTTAAGATATTTTTCCCGTTGTCGTGCTTCGATGTATGTTGCATGTTCCTCTGTGAGGATTATGCGGTAAGGTGCTTTGTGTTTTGTAGAACGATTATAACCGGCATTGTGCTGGTGTAACCGTTGTTCCAAATTCTTTGTGATTCCAATATACAGTGTGCCGTCATTTAGGCTTGCGAGTACATAGACGGTAATCTTCATACAAGTATTATCTTCAGCTTGGAAGCCTGCCTGCCGGCAGGCAGGGCTGACGTAATAGCCATTATACCATACCCGCATGGTGCTGGAGGAGGGATTTGAACCCCCGACGCAGGGCTCTTCAGGCCCTCGCTCTACCCCTGAGCTACTCCAGCTTATAAAATTTTTTCCAATTTGCAGGCTAGTGGCCTGCCATCCGAAGCTCCAAAGGAGCGAAGGATGGTGGGTGTGGATGGACTCGAACCATCGACCTCAGTCTTATCAGGACTGCGCTCTAACCACCTGAGCTACACACCCTTATTATTGGATACAATGCTTCAAAAAGCGAGGTAATCATACGGAAAAAGCGTGATTTCGTCAAGTGGATTTAATGGTGGACTTGAGGAGAGTCGAACTCCTGACCTCTGCAATGCGAATGCAGCGCTCTACCAACTGAGCTACAAGCCCGTGTTTCTTTGCTTGTAGCGAAGTTGGTGTGATCCAACTGCTTGTCCGCCGAAGTACAGTGAAGCTGTAC
>JAHILS010000100.1 GCA_018896835.1 Patescibacteria group bacterium
AAATAGCGCAAACCAAAGAACTGGAATAATTTTGAAAAATATCATCAATGATGAAAGGGACGTTATTACAGTCAATAAAAAAATTATTAAATCAAAAAGGTAATTATATCCGGATAATTGCGCACCGGAAAAAATTGGAGAAACAAAGGGAAACTGTTTGAATGAGTTTTCAATCAGTGCCAAATGCCAAATGGCATCGTGTCCATGTACTCCCCAAAAATAAATTCCACATTTTTCTTGATAACAATAGTAACTACCACTAGGAAAACTTATACTCATGTATAAAAAAAATGCCGGGATAATCAGAAAAGTCCTACCTAATTGAAAAATGATGCTGAAATCAAGGTTGTGTTTTGTAAAACGAACCGTTTCTTTTATCTTCTTTTGCAATTAAATCAAACAGTTTTCTTTCTTCATTTCTTAAGATTTCTGCAAACTCATTATCAGAATACTGATACGCTATTTTATCAAGTTTTTCAAAGGAAATGTTAGGTTTTAAGAATTTGTCTGCCCCTGTAATGCCTTTTAAGGCCTCGTAGGGAGTGAGGTAGTTATGGTACATCCTTTTTTTCTTCCCATTTTTATCAACCTCAATTGTTGGAAAACCGCAGGGACGGTGGAAGTTAAGATAACGATTAAAATGATTTTTATAATACTCGCCTACATCATCTGATAGATTTTGATTAATATGCTGCCAACCCATATTCTTTCTAATCACCGAACCATTTTTTGTTTCAACAAGCGCGTTATCATTACAATGATTGCTTCTTGATTTGGTTTGTTTGATTAAAAGACGTTGTAAAAAATCAGCTACCTGATAATTTATGTTTTCTCCACCGCGGTCGGAGTGGAAGTTAAAGATGATAAACGGATACTGATCTATTAATTCTGCAAGTGCCGGCAACATACAAGCTTCACAAATTTGAGGAACGCAGACAACTATTTCCCATTGTGTAATCTCATCAACCGAGTTAATATGATAAACATCCCTTTGGTGCACTGCATCAACCCGAATTGAACCAGGATGTCCAAAGTTTTCAGGAGGAGCGGTTAATCCAATTGGGACAACTCTTGATTTCGTATGGTTTATCCAATGACTATTGTAAAAAGAAGAGTGACGAAGATTGGTGATATGGGAGTGAGAAATTTGAGAAATGTTTTGAAAATTTGAGTGATTAAAAAGTTCATATTCCCGCCGCAGTATTTCATGAGTTGCTCCCTCAGATAACCGAAGATGTAGTTCGTCAGTTTTCTCCAATAATTTAATATCAACTGAAGTGTAAATCCTTCGAGGATAAATTCTTCTATATGGTTTTCTTTTTAACTCACCAACAACTGATCTGCTTATCAGTCTTGAAAGTTGGGCTTTTTTGTAACCGGTTATTTTCTTAAGATAACAGATGACAACTCTTTTATCTTTTTTGGAAAGCCTGCCATATTTCAACCGATCAACAGTTTCATCAATGAAAG
The DNA here is from genome assembly GCA_018896835.1 of Patescibacteria group bacterium. Taxonomy (GTDB): domain Bacteria; phylum Patescibacteriota; class Patescibacteriia; order UBA9934; family UBA9934; genus UBA9934. Next base: position 1,471 of record JAHILS010000100.1, read on the forward strand.
TATACTTCTTATCAATAGGGGCATCTCTCAGTGAAAAATCAAAACCCTGTGAGCCTTTCAAAAACTTTCTTATTTGAGTAATATTATTTATACGCGAATCGTTCATAGTAATTTCCATACAATTATTATTATGACGGTTCGCGTTACTTTTTTAACCTCTTTTTTCAGTTAGGTATCGATACCCTTTTAGCATCATTTTGTATTAGGTAAGACTGAAAAAGCAGAAAAGGATGTTTTTTGATATAATCAAACACATGTCTCATAGATTGGCAATAATTACCGTTGTGTACCAGAATTACATTATACTGGAAGACTTCTTTGATAGTTTATGCAAACAAACAGATACTGATTTTCAACTTTATATTATTGATTTGTCAAAACAAAAAAAGTCAATTACTCCTCCTTCTCAACTAAAAATTCAAGTCATTACAGGTGAAAATAAAGGTTATGCCTACGGCGTTAATTTGGGTATCAAAAAAGCCATACAGGATGGAATAAATCATTACTCTATCGTTAACAGTGATATTTATTTTTCTAATAACTTTGTA
>JAHILS010000070.1 GCA_018896835.1 Patescibacteria group bacterium
CGACCTGTGCTGGAACCGCTAGAAAACATCCTTACTTAATACTTAAGCGCCCCTCGCGTGCAAACTCGCACCCCGGGGCGCTTCCCGCACTCCGTATTTGGGGTCAAGTCTTTAATCTTGAATTTAAAAAATATGGCTAGACAATTAAGGATTCAGTATCCTGGTGCTCTTTATCACATTACAGTTCGTGGTAATCAGAAAAAAGAAATTTATTATAGCGATTATGATAGACGATGCTTTCTATCAGTTATTGAAAGGGTTTTTAAGGCTCGCAATATCATCTGTCACGCTTACTGTTTAATGCCAAATCATTTTCATCTTGTGTTAGAAACACCTGAAGCTAATATTTCATTATGCATGCGTGATATAAATAGTATTTATACTCAGTCGTATCATAAAATTCACAATACTGTCGGGCATTTGTTCCAGGGACGATTCAAATCATTTTTAATAGAGAAAGAGTCGTATTTATTAGAAGTTATACGATACACAGTTTTAAATCCTGTTCGAGCAGGTTTGGTTGATGATCCCGAAGATTGGCGATGGAGCAGCTACTGTGCGACGGTTGGGTATCGTCGGCCACCGAAATGGTTGAGTATTAGCTGGATTCTTCTATTTTTCTCTTGCAACAAACGTAGAGCCAGACGAGATTTTATTAATTTTGTTTATAGTGGCATTGGAGGCGAATCCCCATTTAAGAGTATTTATAGAGAGAAGATATTAGGTTCACAACAATTTATTGATTCAGTTTCTGCGATCGATCCAAATATTGAAAGGATAAAAGAGGTGCCGGTGACCCAGCGCATAATAGGACGTCCGACGTTAGGTGAGATTTTTTTGAGCATTATTGATAGGGGCGAAAGAGATCAAGCAATAAGATTTGCTAAATATCATTGCGGATATTCCGTGACTGAAATAGCTAGATTTTTGAATGTTAGCGTTTCATTGATAAGTCTAATTGCAAAATAAAATTCAAGATTAAAGACTTGACCCCAATTCGTCCCAATTCGTCTAATTCGTAGCTATACACACTCGGGCTGATAAAAAAATGTGCGAACATGCTATACTGTATGTTGTATGAAACATTTTGTGCAGGCAGCTTTGCGCCTGATGCGTTGGGTATCAAAGCACAGGGTCGGTGTGACGACTTTAGCACTAGTTATTATTGTTGTTAGCATTCCTTTGCATTCGTTTGCAACCACAGCTGCTGACATTTTGGCCAATCCATTCGAGTCGGCGTTCAACCTGATCATCGGCATTATGCTGGCAATTTCCAATTTGTGCGTGGAGCTTACTGGTAAACTTATTGTTTTGCTTTTGGGTGCAATTATTATTCCAATCTTGAGTTACAACAACTTTGGCGACAGCGCAGTGGTGGATATTGGCTGGCCACTCGTGCGCGACGTTGTTAACATGTTCGTGATCGTTGTTCTTTTGGTAGTTGCGGTGCAAACGATTGTGGGATATGGACAGTCAAAATGGGAACAGCAACTTCCACGTCTTTTTCTTGCCATAGTACTTGTTAACTTTAGTCGGCTAATCTGTCTGGTAATGGTTGACGTCTCGCAAATCGTGATGTTTACGTTTGTTAATGCGCTTCGTGACATTGCGGCTGGAAATTTTATGAGCTTGTTTCAGCTCAATGAATTTGTCAGTGTGAACACAGACTTTATGGCTATGATGTCTGCTTCGCAAAACTCGACTGGTGTTAGCACTATTGATGGTGCTAGCATGACTAATCTTTTGATGACTTCCTATGCCACTTTGGCGCTTTTGGGAATGGTGCTTGGAACGCTTGCTATTTTGGTGGTTGTTTATGTATATCGCATTGTGCTTATTTGGGTGCTAATGATTCTCTCGCCAATTGCGTTTTTCATGAAGGGCTTGGAGGGTATAGTTTCTGAAGGTAAGAGTAAGTATGATGAATGGATGAAGATGTTTGTTGGAGCTGTTACTTTGGGGCCAATCCTGACATTCTTCTTATGGCTGGGGTTAGCTGCCGCGTCTGCTGGTCCAATTGCCACTAGCGAAGGCATGAATTTTGAAGGTACAAAAGACGTTCCAACGCTTTTAGCCGGTGCTTTTGCAACAGATAAATTCTTAAGCGTAATTATCGGCATGATCCTGATTATGGCAGGATTTAAAGTTGCAAGTGGTGCGGCTAGCGCGATGGGAAATATTGCCGGCAAACTTGTGACAGAAGATGCTGGAAAAAAGATGTTCAAGGGAGCGCTTACACTGCCAGCCTCAACTGCCTATCGCGGAGCTCGTGGAGTTGGGAAGGGTGCAATGTATGTTGGTGGAAAAGCTGGTGGCGCTGCGATGTGGGCTGGAAAGCGCGCTGGAGCCGAGGTCGGTCGTCAGTTTGCTGGTTCAGAATTAGGGAAGTCTTTTACAAAAGAAGGAACCGGTGTTTTGGCAGGAATTGGAAAAACATTTGTCCGACAAGGTGGATTTATGGGTACAAAAGTCGGAGGCGCATTTATTGGCGCATCAGACCGTTTCCGTGCCGGTATGGAGTCACCTAACGCAATTGGACGGGAAAAAGCAAAAGAACAAACAGCTGGAGAGTCCGAACAAGCAGCTGCAGCTCATCTTTCCGCAGCCTTTAATCCTGATGGAAGTATTAAGAAGGGCGTAGGCGGAACTGCTGACATGCGAGCAAATGAACAGCGTATTATTCGTGCCATGACGGACAAGAAGTTTAGAAAGACTCTCAAAGATCAGATGTCTCCAGCTGAGTATGCAACATTTATGCAA
>JAHILS010000071.1 GCA_018896835.1 Patescibacteria group bacterium
CCATATACAAATATCTACCAATAGCTGAAATTCCTGACATGTTTAATATTTGAGTATAGACTGCTGGTATTCCTGCAGAACAAATCAACTCAATAAGATTAACTGCCGCCGCTAAAACGATCATGCCAAGAAGTGCCATTATAAACGATGGTCGACTTAAGATATTCTGCATCTTTGCCATTGTCTTCTGTTTCTCGTCTAAATCACCAACTTTACACTCGGCATCTTTATTTGTGTAAAAATCATGAATGCTATAAGCACCACCTCCAATTGCAACAAGTCCGATTATTAGTCGAACAGCAAACAAAAAGCCAAGGAAAAGTAAAATGTTAAGCCAGGCAGCCATGAAGATGTAATAAACAACTCCTGACGCAATGATAAACGTGCCACCCAAAATCCACATTCGTTTTTTGTCTTTCATTCCAAACAAAAGTGAAATCAAGAAAACCAGCGTCCACATTGCACAAGGGTTGAACCCGTCGATTAACCCAAGCATTGTGGAAAGTATTGGCAAAGAAACGTTTGCGGTTTGAATTGTTCCAAATATTGGCACAGTCAAAGTTTCTGGGATTGAAGTTATTGCTGAAGTATCATTTTGCGTATCATCACCAGCTTGATCCTGGACATCTGATTGCTCTACTTCCAAATCCTTAATTATTGAACCAACAATATCCTGGTCGCCATTCTCAAGAATATTATCAAGTGCGCTTCGAATTTGCTTGCCAGTAGTTTCTTCATTTAAATATCCTGTAATAACTTCCCGTCCGATCACGGTCAACGGAACTCCCGAAGTATCTACATCCATAACTCTTCCAACTTCCTGTAAAAGAGCTGAATTCTCTGGGTGTTGCGTTACTTCAAATTCCAAAAATTGCACATCTTTATAAGCATCTTCTTTTGAAATCTTAATAAGATAAGCTAATTCTTCTTTACAGTGCGGACACGATTCACTATGGAAAATGTATAAATGTGCCGAATATTGATCAGACTCTGCTATTGGATCTGAAGCTTCTGCTAATACCGGTAAAGCAAAACTTAATGATAATAAAATTGCAACAAGAATTTTTTTTATCATAATTTTACTCGTTAATATTATTTACGAGTGTTTCAATACTGCTAAAGGTTACATCAGCTAAAAATGATGGCGGAAAAGCATAATCATTAAAAGTACTTCGCTTAACTACATTTAAAGCTAAATCCTGAGTCCACTGCGTAAGAACGATTGGTGACGCAATTTGAGACACTGCAGAACCATAGTCTGGCAATGTATCAGGTGCACCGCCACACTCATAATAAATATTGAGTGAATGAATTGGCGGAGTATTAATCCAAAATCGTAATTCGTCTTTCATAGACAATGGATTGCCGTCAGCATCATTGATCTCAACCGAGCTTGGCTCGAGAACAGCAGAAAGCTCGATTGGGAATGCTGTCACCGCATCGGTAATCTCTGAATAACAATCAATACAAGGGACGCTGTGAACCGTTAGCGTACTTGTTTGAGCAACCGGTTCTCCACCTTCATATGGAAAATAGAGTACTGTTGCTATGGTTCCGTTTCCAAAACAAACGCCACCATCCACACTTCCATCATTTTTAACGACAACATCGATTGTCATTGAAACCTTGCGATACCCATTGTCTGTAACCCCACGGACTGCATCGGTTGATCCACATCCTGAAACAAACAATGACAGGACACAAAGAGGAATGATTATTTTGCAAATCTTCATACTAGTAGTCTCTAAGTTTATGAATAATTTCTTTTTGTTGGATTTTTTCTAGTGCTTTGGCCTCAATCTGACGAATACGCTCGCGAGTTACGTCAAATTCTTTTCCAACCTCTTCAAGAGTATGACTCACGCCGTCAACCAGCCCAAATCGCATCTCAAGAATTTTCTGCTCACGTGGGGTCAAATCTTCCATTCCGATCTGCACATATTCACGCAAGAGCTCACGTCCAGCTGCTTTGTCTGGTGAAATTGTTTTTGTGTCCTCAATGAAATCCTGAAGTTTTGAGTCTTCCTCATCGTCACCAACAGAAGTTTCCAACGACACTGTTTCTTGAGAAATCTTCTTAATGTGACGAACTTTATCAACTGGTAAATCCATTTCTGAAGCCATTTCCTCAGGCAAAGGCTCACGCCCAAGGTCCTGAATAAGCCTTCTTTGCACTTGTTTGAAACGATTAATCGTTTCCACCATGTGAACAGGAATTCGGATTGTACGAGACTGATCGGCTAGCGCACGAGTGATTGCCTGACGGATCCACCAAGTGGCATAGGTTGAAAACTTGTAGCCTTTTCTGTATTCAAATTTTTTAACAGCGCGGAAAAGCCCTACGTTCCCCTCTTGAATAAGATCAAGAAGTGATAGCTGTTTTCCCACGAATTTTTTTGCAATTGAAACTACCAACCTTAGGTTTGCTTCAATAAGTCTTCTTTCTGCCTCCTTATCACCAACTTCTTTTCGTTTGGATAATGCAATTTCTTCCTCAGCGCTAAGTAGTGGAATTTTTCCGATCTCGCGCAAATACATTTGAATTGAATCTTGCGTTGCGTCAGTTGGTTCATGCTTGTGATCATTTTTAACGCGCAATTTCTCATAGATCTCCTCGGAAGCCTTCCCTGTTCCTAGAAAACCTTCCTTCATTTCAATAAAATGAATCCCCACGCGATCAAAACGATCAAGTAGTTGTTCAAACAAATCAATGTGATCTTCTATTTCTCCAAACGCAAACTGAACTTCAGTATCAGTTATAAAACCTCTTGAAAAACCATGCTCGATCAACCTCTCTATCGCCTCGTCTGACGGAGGCAGAGATCTTTTGTATCTTTCTTTTGGAACCTCTTTTCTAACAACTCGAGGTTTTGCGGTGCGTTTTTTAGCAACAATCTTTTTTTGATTTTTTACAACAGGTTTACTTTTCTTTTCCTGTTTCTTTTTAACAATCTTTTTTACAGGCTTTTGGCCCTTAACTGGTTTCTTTACTTTTTTTAAAACAGCCTTATTTTTTGCAGGCATAAAAATTTAATTGTCATGTTTTAATGACGCAAGGACTTGGGCATACTCGTTTGAAAGAGTACGCGCTAGCTCTTTCTCACCAGACATTTCTGCCTGGCGTATTTTACGCTCAAATTCCAAAAGTTGAAGCTTTTGTGGAACTTGTATTAGTAATTGTTTATTGCTTTCTATTTCTTCACGTACTTGTTTCTCATTTATTTCCTCAAGATATGACTCAGTTTGTAAAACGAGCTTATCAATTAATTGAATTAATTGAATCTTGCCCTCTTTTGAGTAATTATCTCGTAAGGTTGAGAATATTGTATTTTGCGTGTTAGAAGCAAATTTGCCATCATTATAAAGCAATTGAACGTCTTTGACAATTGTTTTTAGATTTTCATCGCTAATATCACTAACATTTACTAATGATAAAAGATTAAAATACTCATTGGTCTGTGTTAAAAACAACCCGATAAAAAACTCAATCGCTATTTGTTGTTTTGATTTTTTTGTAAAAATTTTAGGTTTCTGCTCTTCACTATTTTCTATTTTATCTACACGGACATGTTCTTTAAGCTTCAATCTTAGACTGCTAATATCAACCCGGGTGCGATCGGCAAGATGCATTAACCAATGTTCACGCTCGACGATTCCAGAACATAGTTCAATTTTTGATAATAAAAATTTTGTAATCTCATCTATTTTTGCAATGTCAGTCGTGTCCGTATTTTCGAACTCTTTAGCAAAATAAAACTCCATAATACCAATCGGGTGGCTAACAAGAGTCTGCCAGGCCTTGGGATCTTTACGTACTACGTCATCAGTATCTTTGCCTAATTCTTTTGGAATTGAGATTACCTTAACATTAAATCCCAGGCTTAAGGCTAAATCAATTCCTCGTTTAGCAGCTTCGTACCCAGCATTGTCGCCATCAAGACAAAAAATTAATGTATTGGTTAACTTTTTGAGAATTTGTAATTGCAGTTCTGTTAAAGCTGTTCCTGAACTAGCAACAATATTTTCCACGCCAGCTTTATGCGAAGCAATTACATCTAAATTTCCCTCAACGATAATTACTGATTTCTTTTTTCTAATTTCCACCTTAGCTAAATGCAAGCCGTATAAAATTGATCGCTTATTATAAATTAATGTTTCGGAAGAATTTAAATATTTCGGTCCTGAATTTTCTGTTTCCTGTAATGCCCGTCCAGTGAAACCAACAACATGGCCCTGCGCATCATAAAGAGGAATCATGATTCTATTTCTAAATCTATCGATCAGCCCGTCACCAACCTGTCTTTTTTTTGCCAAACCAGAATCGATAATCAAAGAATCTTTGTAACCACGCTTTTTGAAAAACTCAACAAGCATACTCCACTCCTCGAGCGCAAAACCTAATCCGAATTTTTCACAATCACTTTGTGATATTCCTCGTTTATTTAAATAGTCTCGAGCTTCCTTCGCACGATTATGATCGAACAATATTTTTGCAAAAAGTTTTTGGGCAACCACATGCATGTCTAACAACACATCACGTTGCTCCATATTCTCTGGGGCCCTTCTATCTGGCAGTGTTACACCTGCTTTTTTGGCAGCAATCTCCAGCGCTTGTGGAAAATCAATACCTTCCATTTCCATGATAAAACTAAGCAAATCTCCTCCTTTATTACATCCAAAGCAATGCCAAATTTGTTTTTCTTTGGAAACGTAAAAAGATGGTGTCTTTTCGCTGTGAAATGGGCAACATGCCTTAAAGCCTCCAGAACCGGCGTTTTTTAACTGGAGATACTCAGCAACTATTTCAACAACATCAAGACGTTGTTTGATTTCATCCTTAGGATCTAGCATTTGTAAATTGAATAATTGAATTTCGTAAAATAGCGAAAACTGGCTTTATACTTTCTACGTCTATCCACTCGTCTTTTGAGTGCTCATTACCTGACCTCACACCGAATGCATTTATTATTGGAATGCCTAATTCTGAAATTAAGTTACCAGAACTTCCATATCCGCTGGCTATTAAGGGCAATCTTGACCCTAATTCTTTCTGGATATTTTCTTGTAGAATATTTAAAAATTGATTTGTCGGATCGGTTATGTAGGCGCCTTGATATTGAACTATATCAAGCTGATAATCAAAATTGTCATCACGCTTCTTGATAACATCAAGCTCTTTACGTATTTGACTTAAAATCTCTACATCGCTTTGACCCGGAATCAAGCGAACGTCAATATTTATCCGGCAATAATCTGGAACCATGTTCATTGCAGTACCACCGCGCACTGTCGTAACGTTTAACGATGGTCCAAACCAGAAAAATGTATTCTTTTTTGCTTTTAAACGAATAGAAGTCAATGCATTTATTACTCTGGCCATGGAATGGATTGCATTTACTCCAACATTTTCTCTTGACCCTGTATGAACTGACTTACCTATGGTTTGCAAGTGCAACCGTAGCCAACCACGAGATCCAATTGATATCTCATCAATGTCTTGATAGCCAAGCAGACAAACGTCAGCCTTTGGTGCTCTAGAAATTATTTCTCTTGTACCCATCAAGCTCCCGCATTGTTCATCAGCATTAAAAGCTAAAAATATATTTCCTTTAAAATTTTCATCTCGTGCCAATTCCCTTGCTAAAACGCAGTACATGGCAATCGCGATCTTACACGCCGAGACACCACAGCCATACAACTTTCCGTCGTCAATATTTCCTTCAAATGGTGGATATGACCACTCCCCGAAATTGATTATTTTTGCAGTATCGAGCGGTGCTGTTAGCCAAACGGTCTTAGCGTTTGGATCTTTTTCTATAAAACAAATTACTGAAGGCTGTTCCTGAGGACCAAGAAGCTCGGGGTTAAACCCAAACTCTTGTAATTTATGATAAACATATTGAGCTATTACTTGCTCAGACTCAACGCCAGACTGCGACGGAATCCTAACAAGCGCACGAGTTAGCTCAATTATTTCATCTTTTAGGCTATTTTCCATACTATCACTAGTGTATTTGAAATTTGGGTTTAAGCCAATAGCGAGTGCTCGTCTGTTCATACACCGAAAATTTCGATATAGTTTATATACTATGATTAATTTATTACTTGAACAAATTGATCAAATTCGAAAATCCGGCTTTAGACCTCAGGTTATCGGCGTTATTTTAAACAAAAATCGGGTGTTATTTTGCTACAAGAAAGATTATGATCTATGGATGTTTCCACAGGGTGGCATTGATAACAAAGAGAATATACAGCAAGCGTTTTGGCGAGAAATGAGTGAAGAGTTGGGAGATGAATTTACCGCCAGGTGTAATCAAGAATTAACATTCATTCTAAAAGCCAAGTCAAAATTTCCCAAAGACAAACAAGGATCAAGACCACTAGCAACCGACGGCGGCGAAAGTATTACTTTGAAAGGTAAAGTTTATTTTGCGATCACTGTTGAATCAAAAACAAATAAGCTTGATATTTCTCGAATAGAATTTGATGATTATAAGTGGTTAAACTATCAAGAGGCTCAAGAACTAGTAGCAACCATCTATCAATCCAGCAAACGCCGAATACTTTCTTCCATTGTGGAAAAAGTTAAAGAAATGGGACTAATAAAATAAGTCGTCGCGCAACTAAAAAAATCACTCAATGAACATTGAGTGATTTTTAATTGATAATTATTTCTTTTTCTCAAATAGTGCCATGGTGAGAAAATCATAATACTTGCCATTGTGGAATATTTCGTCTTTCATTTTTCCTTCTGTTACAAATCCAAGCGATCGATAGAGCTTAACTGCTCCTGCATTATCCTTTATAACTCCTAGATTAATTTTGTGAAGCTTAAGTTTATTAAATCCATAATCTATTATCCATTCCATGGCAATCTTACCGTTCCCCTTCCCGCGATAATCATCTTCACCAATAGCAATAAATAGATCAGCATTTTTATTTGCCTTACTGATATTTGAAAATCCCATAAAACCAATCGGCTTGTTGTCGTCACAGATTGTAAAAAACTTCTTATTTTTTACCTTCTGATAATTATCAAACCAAGCCACTTCTTGTTTTAGAGTTGTTTTTTGCCCAAGCTCATCTCCAATAAACTAATTAACCTTTGGATTGCTCAACCATTTAACTCGATAAGGTATATCTTTTCGAAGATGTTTTCTAATTTTTATCATAAAAATTTAATGGCGGAAAGGGTGGGACGATGTTGGAACTTATTTAAGTGGTAATTAAACAGTTATTATTTTACCATCTTAATACGATATACATATATTATTAATTATAATAGTTTGTTTTGCTTTCAAATAAAGAAACATCATTTAAATTTGGATATTCATCCATTTCTTCAATTTCTTTTTTATTTACAATTTCTATTTCATTTAATATTGTTTTTAAAGTATCGCTAAGCCAATCAGAATTCCAAATTTCTTGAGATTCGTTAATAACTTTTTTATTTAATCTACATTGATATTTTTTCTCACTATCAAATTTCAAAGTCAATCTTTGTAACCATAGATCCACAACTTCAGTATTTGGAAGTTTTTTTATTTTCTTTTCAACTTTTGCAATAATATCTTTTTTATTCTCATCTTTTTTTAAACTCGAAATAA
>JAHILS010000072.1 GCA_018896835.1 Patescibacteria group bacterium
GGACAGGATGGGATGACGTTGTAATCTCATAGATTGTGAAGCATAAAACAGCTCTTACGAGCTGTTTTATGTTTTCAAATAAGAATAAGTTGAGTAAAATATATTCATATGGATATATCATTTATCGAACATGTAGACGATGAGCAACTAGATGTAAAAGGAAGAGCTTTTCAAAGCCTCGCCCGGGCCGAAGAACCTGACCAAGCTAGCGAGGATCACGAAGAAAAGAGGGTGCGTGAACGATTGGCAGAAACTCATAGGCTTATTGTCGAACAACTTGCTCATAGCAATAAAGCTCTGCAATTTTTTGAAGATAATAAGGATTCATTTTTTGCCATCGGTAACCTTGGACCAATATTAATGAGCTATGATCTTGTTGCTTGCGGACCTATTTTAACTCATCTTTTTGCCGATATTCCAATAAATGGAGACACACAACAAACAACAGACGCTTTACGAAACCTAGGAGAAAACGAAGTAAAAAATCGCTGGCTAGCATTTCTTACCAGGGCTCAAGAACTTACAGAAGAAACAAACAGATCCCATCTTGCTGGAACTTCTTCATGGATTTTAGGACAAGAAAAAAACCCCTGCCCTATCTGTGGCCATACAGACGCTTCCTCCTTCGATCCAGCATTCCTTCAAGAAACAATTCCGTCTGACCTTGATGCATTAGCACTTTTCCTAACAACAGAACGGGTTGGAAAACAAATAGAAACGGATTATGAGGATACTTGGCTTGCAAATAATAGAGAGCCTACAGAAATTGATCCCGATATTCGTCAAGAAGATATACAACGCATATTTGGCCCAGAGGGAGTTGACGCACTTTACAGACTACTACCAAATGAACTTCAGGGTGCAATTGCAAAAATACGGATCATAGGACCACGCCTTAACAAAGCAGTTGAGGCCCACGGAGAAAAACACCAAATAAATCTTGATGGCGGATTTGATAAGGACGAAAAAATGCTATTACTTATAATTTCTCCAGAGCAATCAATGGAAAGAATTTTGGAAACATTATTTCACGAACTAGGTCATGCAATAATAACTGGTAGCACACCGATTGATCGAGATATCCGCCAACAATTTGCTCAATCAATCGCAGTATCAGGACACTTGCAACCAGGGTATGCGTCTGGTGTCTACGACTCTGAAGGAATCGAACGTGGTCTTGAAGAAGATTTTGCTGAATCCGCAAGGCAATTTTTCCTTTATCCAAGAGAATTTCAGGTAGAGGAACCCCAACGTTACCGGACTTTTTATCAAATATTGAAAAAGTATTGTCCAAGCTTTAATCCAAGGGAACTATCAAAACGATTAGCTAATTTTGTACAAAACATACAAGACCGCAAAGCAGCTTGACCTAACAAAAAACCACCTCGCATATAATTTGCAAGGTGGTTTTTTGCTTTAAAACTGTTCGATTTTTATTTTCTTGCCACTATTATCTGGATAAGGATTTGGGAAATAGGCAACTCTAATTTTTCTTCCCTTTAACATTTTCCTTGATATCACACCGCTTTTTATCATTGGAAATACGATATAGGGCACTAGCCCAAGCTTCTCAAAGACATCAAACATAGGTGAAGCCATCCATTGTTCATGTTTCCAAGATAATTGATCCAACATGTATAAAACAAAAAGTAATAGAACGATTGCGGTACCAAGTATTGGTATGAATATTACCATTGACCAGGATCCATCGTTTAGTAGTAATAAGCAGTACAAAGAAATTATTGCCAAGATAATCAAACTGCCCCATTCATAACCAACCATGCGATTTGAAACGATATATTTAATGTTTCTCTCGTACTCTATAATTTTCTCTAAACCAACACATGCATGATCAACGACGAGGCCTTGCTTTGCATTTTTTATTGGGACACTCCAAAAAAACTCTTGCATACCACGTATATTGTCTGAAAGCATGTCAAACTCATCTACTTTATAATCAAACTGACGCATTAAAAATACATCCAATATCTTCCTGTATTGATTTTGAGTTTTCTTACCAAGAGCTCCCGAAATATAATAACTATTTAATACAAGCCCATCTATTGATGAAAATAATTGTTTTAAAGTGCTAAACCTTGCATGTCTTTCTGCCATTGAAAATCCAAGTATTATTGCGAAAATGAATGTTGTAATTGAAATGATGATTGTCACAATGTCCGTGCTTTGCGCTGGCGGAACTGTGCAAACAAGCGCCATTAATACAAAATATGTAGCAACTAAATATTTAAACATACCTCCTTATTAATTTCCTATTTATTATACACTACTCAAGCGTGCACAAGATGAGTTTTCCACGGGTTCCGTCGTATCTGGTGCATGGCACAAGCCCACAGGTATACCGAGCGCTTTCAAATGTTTTTGCAATATCAGTTTGTGACGAGTCTAGGTATGTGAAGTTTGCAAAAGGAATTTCGCATTCCCACAGAACTGACGTAACCGCCAGGTTTTCATCAAATTGACCAGGCATTGGGTAACATGAATATCCTTGAGCCTCCCAATCCGCTATTTCTGGCGGAACACGATCCATATCCCAGTCATAGCGAGGCGTAATCGTTACGTCCAAATAAGACTCATCCTGAACATATTGATAAGAAGCAAGCGGCTCGATGTTTCCATTTATCATCAGCTCACAGGAATCATAAGACCTATCGTTTAAATCCAAGACATATCCTGATCGATAAGATGTACGCATGAGCAAAAATCCGACGACTATCGCGATTAACGCAATAATGACTATTGAAATAATAACTGACTTTTTCATAAAATTACTTAGAATATTTCTTAACAAATTTTTTAAATAGATCACCTTTTTCTTCAAAATTCTTCCAAACACTGTAACTTGGTGAGGCGGTAGATAAAAGACAAATCGATCCTTGGGGCGTAACTTTATATGCAAACTTGACTGCCTCTTGCATGCTTTTTGTTTTCAAAACTCGCAATCCTGTTGTAGAAGAAAGAATGCGTCGACCAGTATCTGGGAATAAAACTACGTTTTCCACTCCAATCAATCGAAGCTCACGTTCCAGGTTTGTAAAATCATATCCTCGGTCTTCACCACCTAAAAATATTGTCTTCACATTTTTCAACGATCGCAAAGCTTCGATGGTTGATTCAGGTGTCGTTGAAATCGCGTCATCAATAAACTTAATCCCTTTATACTCCCCCACTGCTTCCAGGCGATGCGAAAGCGGTTTAAACTTTTTAATAGCTTTTGTAATCGATGCATCAGAAACTCCTAGCTTGCGCGCTACCAAAATCGCAGCCTTAATGTTTCTTCGATTATGCTCTCCTAGCAAAGTAATATCCTGGTCAGATACTGGAATAACAGCCTTAAACTCTGGACGCAGTGCGATATCGCCAGATTTTTGATAAGCAAATATATTATTCTTGGCTTTGTAATACTCATCAACTCCCCCATGGTAATCCATGTGCTCTGGGAATAAGTTTAAAAGCACGGCAATATTTGGCGAGTATTCAATATCGTCCAACATATAGCTGGAAAGCTCAAGCACAAACATCTCTTTTGGATCAATCTTAGATAGGAGTACATCAAGCATCGGGTTTCCGATATTTCCCAAAAGCCTAACCTTACGATCATCAACTTTAAGCATTTGATAAATCAAACTCGAGGTCGTGCTCTTGCCCTTACTTCCTGTCACACCAATAGTTAAATTTTTAACACTGGAGAAAAACAAATTCGTGGCAGTAACATACGGAATTGTCACTTTTGACTTTTGAATGCCTGGAGTTTTTACTGCAAGATCATAATCTGCCTGATGCTCAAGATATTTCTTGTCAGTGGACTGGTCTAAAATGCCTATTTTGATTTTAGGATAAAACTTTTTTAAATATTTCTCAGTTACGCTTCCCTCTTTACCAAAACCAAGTATGCAGACCGACTCGATTCCCAGGAATCTAAACTTCGTTGGCAAAGTCTGCGCTGAAACCGTACGCAAAACCTGAGCCTGAAGTTTTTTTCCGTCTTTGATCTTAGATGAAAGTTCTTTAATCACCACATCTTTTCGATATTTATCAAACGCCATGCTAAAAGCAACTCTAGACTCTTCAAAAGTACCAACGCAATCAAAAGGCTTGAGGTTTCCCATGCCCAGCAGATCGCGATACAAAGGAATCAAGCTCTCATCAGCCAGCAAATTCTTGCCAAAGATCGAAACTAATTCTGTTTTTGGTAAAAATGGCGCTAGCATCAAAAACGTAAACGCACACTTTGGACACTCCCCACACCAAAGTGTGTGAGTTCGCTCTTTATGAACCTTAAAACTGCGATTACAGCTTGTGAATAAGTGATGATACTTGGTGTATTTGGCAAACATCTTGGCAATTCGAAACTCGTAGAATTGACGCAAGGCAGAAGTATAAACAATGTCTGACGTAATATATTTGCGCGTATAATCCCGCAACATTGCTTCAAACTCTGAGGTTTTACTCCATTGATGGTTAATCGCCAAGCCCTTAAATATAAGATTACCAACATTGCTACTATGCTCATTTCCAACCATGACAAACTTAAATTTATACAATCCCGCCGACAGAAGTCCAAGAAATGCAAAAATTGCCGAAACTGGAATATGTCCGTTATAACCACCTTCGTGTTCTTCAAAAAGCTTTGGATCAATAATGCGCTTAATCTTCAGGCTAGGCTTACCAATTGCCTTGATAACTTTTTCACAGATTAGATCTTTGCGCTGGGTCTCAACTAAAAACGATGAAAACTCATGTTTATTTTCTTTCAAAAGTTCGGCTGTAACAATCGAGTCCTTACCTCCCCCAATTCCCAGCAAACATCGATCTTGTACTGGGACCAAAACTGGACTTGGTTTAATATTGGAAACTGGAAACTTGGCAATAATTTTTGGATCAAGACGATTGCGATACAAAAACTCGCCTAAGCCTTTTTTGTAAACCGTATGCCAAAACTCTGCCTGCTCTTTTGATAACCTAAATCCCAGCTTGATCCTTGGTGGACAATAAAGTTTGTAATAACTGATTCCTAAAATCAAATGCAGTGGCTCCAAAAAAACCCGCAACGACTCTTGGGTAGCACTCTTTGGCAACCGTGGCAGGACGATTGTTTCCGTAAAATTAAGCGACTCCTGATTGGAAAATGCAATCGAATAATCAAAAGTAATCTGCTTTTTCTTGATGTTTAATGCGTAACCTTTGAACTCAAAAACAGTTGATTTTGGTTTCATAGAATAACTTCATTCTACAAGATTTGGTGGCAAAAACCAACAGCGTGAAGTAAAATATATTTATATGAAAAGTGATAAAGAACATGCACAGCAACCAAGCGCCAGAAGTGCGTTTATCTGTGGGACAACCGCTATTCTTCTTGCGCAGGGATGTGCTGAAAATTTAAGGATGGCGACAGATGATGAAATTGATATTGTGCACGAAATAGCACTCGATGGAAGAGAAAGTATACTGCCCGTAATCAAAGGTCTTGCCCGAGTGGCAAACCCGGATTTGATTTATGGATATGATGGTGTTGGATCTTATCCTGAATTTTCTATAGCCATAGACGGATCTGCTGACAGGCTAGAAGAAATGATCGATGGCGGGCAAATAAAAATGTTTAATGATCCAGATTATCATGCCTCTGCATTTTTTCTAGATCATGACGCTGGAGGTGATGCCCTAAATGAACGTGATTATATCGCATTTAATCTTTCTTATCTTGATATAGTGCCTCCTTTGGAAATTTATGAAAATGACGGAATCACTACTCGTGCAAATTATGGTACTTCATTACACGAAGCATCACACGAAGTAACAAAACATTCTGACATTGTTAATGAATATGAAACTTATATGGTTGAGGAAAGACCAACCTTGACTGAACAGGCAGATGCATTGGTAGTGCAGGAAAGAGACTTCGCGTTTCTGTTATCACTTATGACCGATCAATTAGAAACTTTTAGAGAAAATAATTATATTAATGATATCCAGATCGAATATGCACGACAGTGGCTCAATGGTGCCAGACAAACTCTGGCAATCTATCAAAACGGTAATTACAGCCAAAGCGATATAGATAAATTCAAACAAGATTGTAATGAATACCTAGAGGGAATATCGACTTCTGAAGGATTTGCAGAAAAAGTTGTTGGATCTGAGGGCATTCCTTTTGTTGGAGAGTACTGGGACATACCACTTGAAGAACAAGTAAGAGTAATTGGCAAATCAAGCTGGTACGATGAGTTCGTTGGAAAAGAAATGCAGGAGATAGTATCAGAGGCCAGGCGGGAGCTTGGATTGGAATTTGTTGAGGCTGAGCCAAGAGAGATTGACCAGGGGTCGATGTGGGAATTGCATAAGCAACGTCAGCAAGAAATGGATGGATACGAGCACGAAAGACACGAAAAAATGAATTTAAGGGGTTAATTTTACTTTTTTATATAAACAAATAAGGTTTCGAAGTCTGGGGTCTTGGAGGGTTTGGGGCATGTTATGATCTTCTCTTCTAACTTCCAGCTTTGAAGATGTGATGTGTTTGTAATAATTACTGCACCTTTTTTTAACTCTTTTTGTAATTTTTCTTCCAAAATCGGCATGATGTCATACCATAAATATGTAAAAACAAAATCCGCATTGCGCAAATCAGTACAAAAAATATCTTGCTTTTGAAAATTTATTCCTCGTCTTAAAAACACATTTTTTAGTTTAGCAAAAAAAATTCTTATGGCGCTGTTGTCTATAGCGTAAACCTCAAGGTGTGGAAATTTCTTTTTTAATCGCAGTGATAATGACCCACGGGCACATCCAAGGTCATAAAAAGTTTTGGTGTTAGGGTTATATTTTTGAATTGTTTTGGCAAGCGCATTGAATGCTTTTTTACCCGTAGATATATCATGCCCTTTTATAAGAGATTCGATCGTCAGCACAAAAAGCAACGCCAAGGTAATTGCTAAAAAAATATAAATTAGTAACAATAAGATGTTGGTTGGAAAAATCATACATAGTATTTAAAGAATGTATCAAC
>JAHILS010000085.1 GCA_018896835.1 Patescibacteria group bacterium
AAATACGGAGTGCGGGAAGCGCCCCGGGGTGCGAGTTTGCACGCGAGGGGCGCTTAAGTATTAAGTAAGGATGTTTTCTAGCGGTTCCAGCACAGGTCGAAGCTGTCGGCGCAGAAGCCCAGCTCGTACCCGTTGACCGTGACTTTGAGCACAGACGCTTTGCCACCTGAACTCAAAACGATGTTGGGATTACCGTTGTCGGCTCCGACAACGTAGCTTCCCCACAAGCCTGAAGACTGCCCATAGCCGTTGAACTTTGCCCAACTTCCGGAGAAGTCGTAGCAGTTCGTGCCAGAGTCGTCACTCAGGACAGGGTTGATCACGCGCGCCACCCCACCGGATTCGGAAACCCAGTGGCTGGTATCGACGTCCGTGAAAATCCCGAGGTCCCAGGTGGTCACACCTTCTTCTGTCACACAGACCTGGTTGAGTCCCGAGCCTGTGTCAGTATCCGCATCGGAGTCGGAATCCGCATCGGAGTCGGCGTCGGCGTCGGAATCTGAATCCGCATCGGCGTCTGCGTCGGCGTCAGCATCCGAGTCTGTGTCAGTATCTGAGTCGGAGTCCGAATCCGTGTCAGCATCGGCCTCGCCTGTGTCATTGGTGTTGTCATGGCGCTCGCACTGTTCGTAGGTGTGCGCAGTTGAGTCGTTGTCACACCAGTCGTCGCCATTGGACGCGTAGCCCATGGGACAGGAATCGAGCTCGAACTCGACGCGCACATTGCCATTACCGTAGCCATCGTTGTCATCGTCCCAGTAGCAGACGATAGTATCTGGAGCTGAGGTGTCTTCTTGCTCATTGTCGTCATCGTCGTCGACCGTGGCAATGGAGAAATCATCATCTCCGTCGTCCCAGCTTTCGATCGCGCACGAGAAGATACTCTCCTGCGAGACGCACGCCATCCCAGTTGCACAACTGCCCACATAACCCTGGATCTGCGCAACGTCACCATCGTCAACGACAATGATTTCGCGTGACCAAAAGCCCATGGCCAGATAGATGTTCCAATCCACGATCGGATAGGCTGCACTGTTAGCGACCACGTACACCGCGGAACTCGAGACCTCGCGTACGAGCGTGCCATCACGCATGGTGGCATTCTCCGCACTCTGCGGGAAGTCGCTCATGATACTCGAATCAGTACGCAGATCATCATAGGTCGAGGCGTTGATGCCCCAACTCTTGAGAACTGCCTGCCAATTGCTGGCGTTCACGCGATAGCGCAGGTTATCTTCGCCATCCTGCTCTCCTACCAGCAACCAAACCTGGCCACTGGTGTAGAGTGCGTCAATAAGGACTTCGTCTTGGAGTTCTGCGCCATCGGCATAGCAAGCCAGTTCGCCGTCATCCACAAGCACGACTTGGGAAAAATCCCAGTTGTAGCTCCAAAATACCTGTTCGTCGAGGATGTGGTGCTTGTAACCACCCTCAAGAACATAGACTTCACTGGCCAGCGGGGTCTTCACGAGCGTACCGTCTGGATGCCACAGCGTGGTGTCCATCCGCGACTGGTAGGTGTGACCCCAAGAGAGATCACACACGAACTGGTCCGTGGTCCACGTCGTGTCGCTCCGGTCAGCGCTATCATAGGCCTCGATTGCCAGGCCTTCGATGGAGACGCTACTTAACGCATCATCCCAGGCATTACCCTGATGTCGACCCATGTGGATGTGATCACCTGTGGACGCACCGGTCGTGCCCTCGGTAGCAATGAGCTGACCCTGCCCAACTTCTGAACCGTTCTCCACGAACACGTCGTCGAGATGCCCAAGCAGAATAAAGGTTCCGTCGCCAAGGTCGATGTTCACATGCACACCAAATCCGCTCGTGCGGTTGGTGTCGTGAACGTAGATGGTCCCGCCGATCGGCGCGTAGACGTAGTCATCACGATCGTTGGGCGTGTCCAAGTCGATGTCATAGTAGGTCACTCTGGTATTGTGCGAGTAGGAACCGCCAACGCCCTGAGTGCACAGCGCGCTGTAGCCATAGGTGAACGGCATCTGGACAGTCACCAGATCCTGCCCACCGCCAAAGGGTCGGCAACCACTCATCACGAT
>JAHILS010000073.1 GCA_018896835.1 Patescibacteria group bacterium
CCATTCGTAGCTTCACAGGAGCGAAATCGTATGGCCTGCCATTCGTAGCTTCACAGGAGCGAAATCGTATGGCCTGCCATTCGTAGCTCCACAGGAGCGAAGAATGGAGCCGTTGGGCAGGATTGAACTGCCGACCCCTTCCTTACCATGGAAGTGCTCTACCACTGAGCTACAACGGCGTGTGAAAAATGACCCGAGTTTGGCCATCTCATGCGTTGCTTGCTCTGCTTGGCCTCACCATACATATTAAGTACGCTTCGGCCGTACTCGCTCGCTCCTTGAACCTGACCATACTTAGTCATTCTTCCTTCAGATTCATTGAGATAGGTTTTAAAAGAAATGGAGCCGAAAGTGGGATTCGAACCCACGACCTACGGTTTACAAAACCGTTGCTCTACCACTGAGCTATTTCGGCATAGCATATCAATGAACGACGGTACTATACTCAACAAAACCAATTTTGTAAAGTCCAATGTACCATTGTAAATGTGTACAAATCCCCATATACTCTGGCTATACTATGTCCACAAAAACCAGAAATGAACTAATAAACCAGCTTTTTCCAGATCTACCACGTTTTCGGGAGGACCAAATTAACACTGCTCTTTTTGATCCAAGCAATAAAAATTGGGACAAGCTCACTACTCTTTCCAAAGAAATGCGCGATCAGATCATCAAATCAGTGCCATGGACTTCTCTGCACTGCGCCAAGATTATAGAGTCAGGCGACAAAGAAACGCGTAAAGCACTTTTGCAAACTCAAGACATGCACGCCATTGAAAGCGTACTTATGAAAAATAAACGTGAACAATGGACGATTTGTATATCCTCACAAATTGGATGCGCTATGGGATGCGCGTTTTGTGCTACTGGCAAGATGGGTCTTACGCGCAATCTAGACATAGACGAGATTGTTGACCAAATACGATTCTGGCAGAGTCAAATAAAAACTGATGAGCGTATTAGCAACATCGTTGTGATGGGCATGGGCGAACCATTAATCAACTATGAAAATGTTCGCGACGCACTCAATCTCATTTTAAAATACACCAGCGTTGGTAAAACAAGAATAACAGTCTCTACTGCCGGAGTTCTTCCGCGAATGCAACAAATTCTCACTGATCCACTTTGGCCGCATGTTCGATTTGCAGTCTCCTTGCATAGTGTAGACGTAAAAGTACGAAAACAAATTATGTCATCATCTACGCCAACGTTCTTGGATGACCTGGCAATCTGGGCGAAACAATATCTATCTTTACACGGCAATCGCCGACATCACCTCACTTTTGAATATCTTCTGCTCTCTGGAATTAACGACTCAGACGCTGACGCTAAAAAACTGGCAAATTACGTTAATAAAATCGGGGACATCAAAGTGAATGTTCTCATCTATAATCAAACAGACGTATTTTCCGCGCCAACAAAAGAAAGAATCCAAGCATTTTCCAAAGTTCTGCAAAACTGCGGAGTCAATGCCACGCGTCGTCGCTCCATGGGTCAAGATATCTTTGCGGCCTGCGGACAATTGGCGCAAACAGCATAGTAAACATCATTATAAAAACATACTCTTGGCGCTTGACCAAAAGCCATTTTTCAGGCACAATAACCCCGCAGAAACGTCAATATAAAGGCGTTTTTGTTTCTCCTTGCCGAGCATGTGGCAAGGATAATAAAAGGTCGAACATGCCAGTTCATTTAAATCAAGAAAGCTTTTCTATGTCGCTATTCTTTATAGGCATCGTTGAGATGATAATTATCTCAATGTGGACACGATTTGTGTCAGAAAGCAAAATTATTGCCAGCGGTCTTACCAGTGTTGTTAACATCTTCATTTGGTACTACGTGCTCCAATCTGTGTTAGGTGACATTGAGAACGTCAATCTCGTAGCACTTTACGCACTTGGATGTGCTGTGGGGACAATGATGACTACAGCCTACTTCCGCTTCAGCAATAAAAACCCGCAGACAGAATTGTCTTGCGAAAATTAATAACCATATGGCTATTGATGACTATCCCCCTCCCCAAACCTTGGGAAGTCGGACATAAAACCACCCCCACACCTATTCACATTAAATTGATAATTTAAGTAGGTGTGGGGGTGGTTTTATGTTTGTACAAAATCTGAGTTTGAAGAGTATGACTATTTGGCGATAAGCAACAATTTATTATAGCCAAATTCTTTTTCATCCATTAAGGGCTTAATGCTGTGTTCAATCACTGTAAATCCATATTTTTTCAAAATGCTCTCTATTTCATTTTTTGTATAAAGATGGACATAAATCCTCTCTGTGGGTAAAAACGGATCGAACGGCTCAACTTCACCTGCACCCTCCTGAAGAACGAGACCAAAAATACCGCCTGGCTTGAGATATTTTCGAATTTTTTTAATCGTTGCTTCGCAATCCATTTGCTCTAAATGAAAAAGACAATATCCAGCCCAAACAGCATCGACCATTTTACCTGGCACAAAGGTTCGCATGTCTTGAAGCACAAAAGGAATATCTGGATAATTTCGCCTAGCGATCGCTATCATTGAAGACGAAAGATCAACGCCTTGAGCAATCATCCCTTGTTTTTGAAAATACCCAGCAGAAAATCCTGTTCCGCAACCCAAATCAAGAACATCAGATCCTGACTTGAGATGTTTTAGAAAAGCATCTAGAAAAACCAAATCCTCAGGCGAATCGATCTTGTTATAGGTCGACGCATAATCCTCTGCGATCTGATCATAGATTTCGATGACTTTCTTGTTTTTCATATTAGGTTGATATCACTTCTAGGTCATATCTAATATTACTTACCGTTATTAAGAAACTGCCTTCCCGTAATGAGTTGCACTAGACCAAAAAGTGATAGAACTGCAAAAAGTAAAATAAAGAATATGTAGTATGTATCGGCATACCAACAAATCAGAAGGATTATTAAGTCTCCGATTCCGCAAGCCAAAAATATGCCGAGGCCACCAATCCTGGCATATTTTTTATACTCCTTAGGAATCACCTTTCCTTGTGCACGCAATTCTTTTTGCTTACGCGCTTCAATAGTTACTTTTTCACGAAATGTCATATAATGATTATATTTATATTATCTCCACAATCCTTGAACCGAACACATATTCTATTTTGGTTGACCCTAAATTAGTTATAAGCTTGCCTTGAGTTGGATAAGTGTGTCCATGAAAAAGATATTTTGGTGATTTTTTCTCTACATACTCACGCAAACCAATGAGTCCAGCATGTGTCAGATCGCCAGGTTCATCATTTACTCCATATGGTGGCGCATGGCAAAGCATCACGTCAACATATGGAAAATCTTGCAATAATGTGGAGGCTTCTTCTTGCGTGTACATCTTAGCTGATGATTCTTTATATTTGACTGATCCTTCAAACCCACCAAAAGTAATGCCATTTATTTTTACTGTATTTAGATGCATATTCTGAATTCCAAGCTCGTCCATATACATCCCAGAACAATGGTTGCCGTACACTCCGAGCTTAGGAATGTTATTGATGCTCTCAAGCTCACGAATTTGGTGCATCTCTAAATCACCCAAAGTCACAATAATATCAATGTGTTGTTTTGACAGGATCTCTTTTATTGGTTCAAATGGAGGCCGATCAGCGATTGCGAGTATTCTCATAGATTATTATTTTATCAAA
>JAHILS010000074.1 GCA_018896835.1 Patescibacteria group bacterium
CTCTCATTATCACTCGCATCAAGCCAATCACCAGAACAGGTTTCGTTAGTGGAACAAATATTGCCGCCGAGTTCGGAGCAGGTTGGTTCTTCGGGATCTCCATCTTCAGTTTCCACCACAAAAACAGGAGTCTTATCCAAAACAAATTTTACAATTCCATTTATTGGTTTAACTGTCTCAGACTTTATTCCATAATCAATTTTGACCTCTTCAACATTACCAACATTCAATTCCACATTTTGAGGATAAGTAATTTTTTTGTTTGTAGCAATAGCAGAGGAATGGTCCGGATATACATGGACATCTGCATCAATTAGTACAGGGCAAAAAGCTAACCACATTTTTTGTTCTGTTTTATTTTTAAATTCCTCAATCCAATAATCTTGTGAATTAACTGCTCCTGCAATATGCTTTGAATGTATAGGGTATTCCCTGGTATAGCTTAATATTTTTTTGTAAAAACCGAATTTATTTGTTGTGCTATAGGACATATCGTAGTGATCATAGTCAAATAATGCTCGATTAAATTCCGACTCTATACCAGAGATCATTGAACCTATTACATTATTATGCTTATTGCTCAAGGCAAGAACAAAACGCTCTGCCAGAAGAATTGCCACCTCTTCATCATCGAAGTAATCCCATTTAATCGCGCCATCCTCTTCCATAAAAGGCATATCGAATTGCCCCTCTGTTGCTAATATCGGCATATTTTCATATCCATAATCATCAAGCAAGGTTCTATAAGTTGTAAAAATATTATACTCCGATGTAAAATCGTATTTATCATCTGAAGAAAATTTTTGTAAATATGTTCCTGATTTTGGATAATTATGCAGCATAAAAATATCAAATTTGGGTTTTGCGCTCAAATACTCATGAAAGTAAGTGTTATGAATCAAATTATCATACTCATCGTTCATCATTGATGAAGCCAAAAAACCTGGTGAACCCACAATTATTTCAGGATATTTTTTCTTAACTTCGTCATAAACAGCAATAGTTGAATTAGCCAGGTCAGTTGGAGTTCCCGCAAAATAACGACCTGTGCCTTCTGTCGAATCATAATCATCCATAGGTTCATTTTGAAGTTCGATATATTTTATGTGCTCATTTTGAAATTCATCTAAAAAATCAATTACAAAATCCGCATATCTTTGCGCGTCTTTATCCCATTCTCCGCCTAGTTTATAGAAAGCTGGAAGAACAGAAACATCATACTTATTAGAAAGCTCAAAAATATGATAATAATTCATTCCTTCTGACCAAACAACATTACCTTCTTCGTCAAAGTATTTGTATACTACCGGCACTGACACATAGTCTAATTCAAGTTCATTTGCTAACTGAAAAGTAATTTCATTTATTTCTGGAATATTCTGTATATTTTGGATTTTAAATCCGGAAATAAAAGGAGAATATCCATCAATGACAGTTTCACATTCTTGATTGCAACACATTTCACTATCACTCGCGCCAAGCCATGAACCCGAACAGGTTTCATCAGCGGAACATATATTGCCGCCAAGTTCGGAGCAGGTTTGTAGGATCGTTTCTATCCCTTCCACGAAGACTGGGCTTCGGCTGCTTATCGTGATTGCGACTTCTCCGCCTGAAACTGCGTATGTCCGCGAGCTGAAGGCCGCGGCGTAGTTCGTTACCTCTAATCCTGACTCATAGGACGGAATCGCTTCTGTGATGAGCGCACCTTCGGCATTCACACCCGAAATCGTAACCTGCGCGTCCGACTCATTGTCGGTCCACGCAACCCACACCGGGCCGCTGCTCCTTGTGAACTTGTAGACATAGACTCCGTCAGATTCCCGCACAGTTTCGATATTGTCCCAATCCGAGCCTTCTAGTTTTTCTACCATTAGCTTGTAGGTGTAATAGGCGAGTTTTTTATGCGAAAGCCCATCAGAGGCATAAGGATTGTGCATCAAGCCCATGTATTGAAAAGATGTATGCGCAACATTTTCAACTATATTCTGCCAAAAAAGCAGATACTGACCTTTGGCTGTCGCTGAAATATATGTTTTTATCAAAAAATTTGCTTGAGCCGGTTCATCATTCATTCCGCCACCCATAGAGGTAGATACGATGGCAAAATCATCTTCATCATATCCATATTTTTGCATGAACTTTTTAATAGCAGTTATATATTCGCCATAGTGTTTATAATCTTCTTCTTTGTCTCTCCATAAATGATAATCAATTCCAATATTATCGAATTTGCCATATCCTTTTTTATTGAACTCGTCAAATACTTGCGCGAAAAATTCTCCTTCTTCAAAATCTTTGGCAATCAAATTGTTGGATTGCGCGCCAACAGAAAATAGCTTTGCGTCCGGACAACCTTTTTTCAAGGTAGTGTGTGTTAAATAAAACATCTCAGCATATTCTTCCGGGTGTTCTCGCCAATAGCCTTTATGATTAGGATTCCAAGGCGCAAGTTCGTGGCCAAATTCATAATGCTTCACCGAATCACAATATCTATTAGCTGTCGTTTCAACAAAATTAGACCAATCATCAAGATTATTTTCAGGATAAAAATCAGATTCTAGACCAATATAGTCTTCAACGCCATAACTATGTCCTTCTCTGGTGCCGTATAGTTCGTTCCATGGTTCTAAAGTAAGCATTAAATTATTGCTTGCTGATAAAAACAACTGAATTTCTTCGTCAGATTTGGAAAAATCATAAACCCCTTGTTTCTTCTCTACATTGTCCCAGTCTATCGGATTGTGTTTTAAATTCAAAATAGGGACATTTAAGTCCTTGATATAACCAGTTTGTTCTTTGGGAAGTATTATTTTGCCGTCTATGCCAGAAGGAGCAATACCCGGAAGAATTCCTAAAGGAGAATACTTGTTCTCATCAGTTTCCGCATTGCAATTTTTATCGCAACACCTTTCACTATCACTCGCATCAAGCCAATCACCAGAACATGTTTCGTTAGTGGAACAAATATTGCCGCCAAGTTCGGAGCAGGTCTGCGTGGCTTCAACTTCTATAGCTCTAACAGTTTTAACATCTGCCTCTTGTGATTGAAAAAAATTAAATAAATCTTCGTAAACACTTGGAAATCTATAAAAATCAAATCCATGGAAAACAACTCCAGCCACATCTCCGTTTTCTGCTTCTGAATATTTTTGTTTTATTTCTTCTAATGATTTTTTTGATTTATTAAAATTTTCTTCTTCGCTATACAAGTTAGAGTCATATGACGGATTAAAATTTGAGCTTAACAAAAAGTGTCTA
Source organism: Patescibacteria group bacterium (assembly GCA_018896835.1). Taxonomy (GTDB): domain Bacteria; phylum Patescibacteriota; class Patescibacteriia; order UBA9934; family UBA9934; genus UBA9934. The sequence continues at coordinate 3,262 of JAHILS010000074.1, forward strand.
ATCCAAATTATTTTTTCTTCATTTGGCAATATCTGTTCCAATGGAGCACTTATTAGATCATTATCTAAATCTAAGTTTCCTGTTGTAAGAATAGCTATGTCTTGAGGTTTATCAATTGCTGTGTCAGTAATGCATCCTGTAATAATTTCATCAGGAGAATTTATTTTTGTATTAAGTTTTTTTATCCAATCAAAGCCTTCCTGCGCTGTGCCAATATAATCAACACTGTTGTATTTGTCAATATATTTATAATCATCTTCATAGTCTATTTCGCCAAACCTATTTGTGTACCCATTCCAGTCAATGTGATTAATTCCATGGTGATGAAATGCTATTTCATGTCCCTGTGGTTTCCACGCGCTAATTACTGCTATTTTGGATTCATCCTTCAAGATGTATTCTGCCCATTGCGGATTAAACGCTAATGTTAATTTTGTACTATATTTATTTGCTAACTCGACCAATTGAACAACTGTTGGCCAAAGCGCCTTCTGATAATTAAGATCTCTGTTACTAATGTTTTCTTGTTCTAATCCTAGCTCATTCTTGATGATTTCTTGGTATACATAAAAATTATCATCACCGCCTGCTTCAAAATGAACCATGATAAAACTTGAAATTTGTTTAGATTCTTCGCACTCTCCACTACAGCACCTCTCGCTATCGCTTGTATTCAGCCATGAACCAGAGCAGGTTTCGTTAGTGGAACAAATATTGCCGCCAAGTTCGGAGCAGGTTGGTAGAATCGTTTCTCCCCCTTCCACGA
>JAHILS010000075.1 GCA_018896835.1 Patescibacteria group bacterium
AACATATCCTAAAACAATAGCGATCATTAACATCAACCCAACAAATAAAGCAACAACTCTCCATGAACAAAGCCAGATTGTTTCTGTGGTTGTATATACATCGGCACCAGGCCATGGTTTAACATAAAGGTCTAATTTGTAAGGACCAATCGCCCAAGGTAATTCTTGGTAAATTGAAAATGTTCGTATCTGCCCTGCCGGGATTCGACGAAGCTCTGTATTTAGTATCGACTCATCACGTACACGTCCAAGTATATCGGTAACCCTAACAACGCCGTCCGGTTGCAAAATTCCCGAACCAGTATTTTCAATTGTTAAATACGAATTGATTTCCCCAGTAAATGCATTTATTGAAGTTTGAAAATCAGTCCACCGAACATCATATTGGATGTCACCCCCTAAGGTTACAAAAAGCAACGACATGATTCCGGTTCGTACATAAATTTGTCCTCCCACTTCTAGCTCCTCAATTATTTGAACACCAGCAATGAACGTTTCTGACGTTGCTTCTTGGCTTGGTGAAAAATCAATTTCGATCTCGCGTTCTTCTTGTGAAACAAGTAAGAACTCGGGAGTGTTGATACTAAAAAATGCTTTTTTAGTTTCGTCTAAGTTATAAAACGTGTAATCCCCTTCTTCCTGGCCTAGATCTACACCAACCATCTCCACCAAGTACGAACGATTATCTAAATCTGTATTTTTTACATCTATTTTTATCTGCTGAGATTCTCCGGGCATTGCACTAACATCAATAACTGATGGAAAAATAACCGCCGCCTGTGCCGAAGACGCAAAAAATACTACAAATAAAACTAAAAATATTTTAGTAGTCACCCACATATATCAAAGTCAGTGTGTGTGAATATGAGCCGGCACTTTCTAAACCACTAATCGCGGTTTTTAGTGTTAAAAAATCTCTAGAATCAAAACTCACGTCACTGCGACTACCCACCTGCTCAAGCGTTGTGGTAATAGCAGTGTCTTGAGTATCGAAAGTTGACGAAAGACTTGTGTCAGAAGACCTTGCGCCATATTCGGAAACGCCAGCCGTAACTGTTCCGTCAGACACATCGGTAATTGTGTCAGTGCCGTTTGTTAAGCCTTGATCTTCATATATATAGACTGAATAGCCATCACTAACTTCGGCCGATACTTCCCAGGCAACAAGCGCAGTAGCCACAATCGAGGTTGAGAGTGTACCCAATGATATTGAAGATGAATCTAATGCATAGACATAATCATTAGAACCATCAATACTTGGCGCTCCTCCCGCACCAACTTGCCAGGCATCTGTTGTTATTTTGTTTAAAATAGTGTCAATGTTTGTTATTTTCCCAATCGCCTCAATCTGCGAACCTCCTTCATTACTAATCAGTGCAATCATCTGTCCTACAGAAAAACCTGATGTAGTTGTCACTGTCACTACCTGACCAGCAAGTAACGTAGCGGCTACCTGCGACGACCTGTCTTGCATGAATATCTCAAAATCAGCGACGCGATCGTAAATACTGGCTCGATAACCAGCATCAAGATCATAAGCGGTTCCTTCTGTTCTAGTTGAAGCTGAGCCCGAAACCGAATCTCTGAGTTCATATGAAGCCGAGGATGACGTCTCGCCACCTCCAGAATTAAATTCATCCCACACAATTTGAAAATTCGTAGAAGTCATTTGGGCAAAAGCAGAAAAACTTGAACAAAAAATTGTTAAAATAGATATAAAAACAATTTTTCTGCAACGTGATTGCATACAAGCTTATTATAGAATGAACACAAAATTGCGTCAAGCATTTTCTTTGCTAATCTTAGCCAAATAAGCTAGCATATCTGTGGACAATTTATATAAAATCACCGCTACCCTGTGCATAACTTTTATTTCATTTGTCTACAATAGCCTAGACAAGTTTCTTGTGAAACAAAATTATTATTTTTGCACCCTGCATCGTTACACTATAACCATCTAGCAATTTGGCCATCGCGTGAATAACTCTAATTGCTATATCAAAACCTAATAACCAATTTTGAGATTCACCATCCCCGTTATATACCAAATAAGTATTAGTACGACAACCTCGGCGGTTTTTCATAGTTAAATTGCAAACGACCGTCAGGCAAAATCTGATAAATCCTATTCTGCCGGCAATGCCAGCGAACTAACCTGTTGTTAATACTAACCGTAAGCCTGTTATTCTAAGCTCTTTCACCCTGAACTCTGCCATTCTGAGTCCTGCGAAGGTAAAAGGACGAAAAATCGACTGATTATTTTCAGCCTATCTTAACGAATCCATAAATGCATTAATGACCGATTAAAACTGAAAACAAACAATCGATTAGCAAGTAATTATTCATTACCAAATTATCAATAACTAGTCTAACCTGAATATCAATTTCATTTGCTAATCTAACATCAAGTATTAGCTGATCTCGCTGTATTTACTTTTGCAATCAAAAAAACAGCCTAAGCTGTTTTTTTGATACACAAATCCGAGCTTGATCGAAAGTATGTAAATTCTTTTTATATGGTGACCTCGGCAGGAATCGAACCTGCAACCTTATCCTTAGGACGGATCTGCTCTATCCAATTGAGCTACGAGGCCTTTTCATGTGAAACATGTGTCGTAAAATTTATCAGGTACATGTTTTCTACAAGTGGTATAATAGCACAGAAATAAAATATGAATACACAATATACCTCAATCCTAATTTTTGCCTTGCTAATAATAGGTCTAGCCATTATTGGCTTCTTAATATTTTTGCTCCTAAAAACAATAACCGGTAACAAAAACCAAGCGTCGCAAAATATAGACGAATTACTAAAAACATTAAAGGACGATATTTTTAGAAGCTCTGACGCTGGAAAAAATGACTTATTGATACAAATCAACAACCTTAGAGAACAATTAAGCCAAGGCATCCAACACTCTCACACCTCTGTACAAAAACAATTTGAACAATCTGCCCAAATTATTCAAGATGTAACAAACAGACTCACAGAATTAGATCGAACCAATAAACAAGTTTTGGATTTCTCTTCTCAGTTACAAAATTTGCAAAACATACTAAAAAATCCAAAACAACGCGGAGTTATAGGTGAATATTGGCTCGAAACCCTGCTAAGAAATGTCCTACCTCCAGAAAGTTATAAAATGCAGTACAAAATCGGGACTGATGAAAAAACCCATCAAATTCTTATTGCTGACGCTGCTATTTTTATTCGCGATCAGGTGATACCAATTGATGCGAAATTTACTCTTGAAAACTATAACCGAATGATGGAAACGCAGGACGAGGTAGAAAGGGAAAAAATAGAAAAAATATTCAAATCTGACGTTAAAAAAAGAATCGATGAAACGAGTAAATATATTCAACAAGAGCAGGGGACTATGAGCTTTGCCTTTATGTTCATTCCAGCTGAGGGTATTTATTACAATCTATTAAACGCTGAGGTTGGGGCAGGAATAAATAGCAATAACCTCGTGGAATATGCGTTTTCAAAGCACGTCATGCTTGTTTCTCCAACATCATTTTATGCATATTTACAAACGGTTTTGCTTGGCCTACGTGAATTACAGCTCGAGAAATCAACAATTGAAATAATCAAAAGAGTAGCCGAGCTTGGTAAACACATGAAAAGTTATAGCGACTATCACGAAAAACTTGGCAAGAACTTAAATACAACCGTAAATCAGTATAATCAATCAAGTGGGGAACTTAGAAAAATGGGTAAAGATGTATCAAGAATAACCTCAGGCGAATCTGAAGTCATTATCGACA
>JAHILS010000076.1 GCA_018896835.1 Patescibacteria group bacterium
ACATAATGCCCGGAATCGGCTGCTTTTTCATAGAACATCGTGTCCACAGAAGTGCTCATAAGGATTGCTCCAAAACCATGGAACGTGGAGGCGAGAAAAAGCCCCAATATAGAATTAACAAATGCTTTAAATATCCAACCAAGTGAATACACATGAACGCCAAAATTAATTATTTTACGTTTATGATGGCTATCAACTGCCTGACCAACGATTATCTGCAAAATAATATTTATTACCACTAAAAGTGAAGCAAAGATACCAATGTCCAAATATTTTCCGTCAAAAAGTAGATAAAGAAAGATCGGCCAGATGATGTATCCAATGGCATTTTCTGCACCATAGGCAATCATCGACCATGTTAGATACTTGTACTTATTTTTAAACATAACCTGGAAGGTTTCCAAGAATCCATATTCATATTGCACCCTTGTCTTTGGCAAAAAGGCAAGCGGGATCATGGACGCACAAATAAACAGAATACCAATGCCAAAGGCAAATCCATAAGAAAAAGTGGCAATCAGGAAACCACCAACCACCGGCCCGATCATGCCAATAAAACGTTGAAGTGCGTAAAATATCCCAATCTGGCTTCCTCTGTGTTTTGGGCTAGAGAACTCGGCAAAATCAGTATGAAATGGTGCCCAATAAAAAGCATAATTAAGCGCAATCGAAGCAATAAGCAAACCAAGAAAAGTCCATGTATGAAAGTCTGGTGCCAAGTCCAAAAAATAAGCAATAACATAAACGCCTATCCAAAAGCATGATCCAATACACATGCTCATTGCCAAACTAATATGTGAAAAAATCTTGGCGCCAATCACCAACACCGGGATACGAAAAGCATAGTTCACAGCAAACCATAAAAGCGTCCACTGCAAATTGAGTCCAAAAAACTCATAAATAAAAATTGGAAAAAACACACCCATGATAACCTCTGCACAAAATCCCAGCAGTCGATTACTAGCCAGCGACGGCAATGCTCCTAAATGGCGAACATCAAACTTATGATGCCCTAATATCAACGATCGTTTATTTGATTTTTTCATGTAAAACTATTATAGCAAACATGAAATTCCGGGTCAGCCAACAAATAAAATTTCCCAGGATCAATCCTGGGAAATTTTATTTAGATCCTCTACATTCCAATCTCTAATCAAACAACGAAATTGATTAGCTTTCCTTGAACATAAATTACTTTCTTGGTTTCACCTTCTAGATATTTTGTAACCTGTGAGTTTTCACGAGCTAATGCTTCAACCTCTTTTTGATCTGCGTGCGGGGAGGCTTTTACTTCTGCTCGCAGTTTGCCATTGACTTGAACTGCAATTTTTACCAGTGCGTCGACAATCAAATCAGGATCGTATGTTGGCCAGGAAGTGGCTTCAAGAACTTCTTCAACTCCAAGCCCTTCTGCCAACTCGTTGCTTAAATGTGGCGCAAACGGGCAAAGGATCTGCAAAAACTTGATAAATGAATCTTTGGAAATTGACCCTTGGGCTTGTACGTCGTTTACAAAAATCATCATCTGTGAAACCGCTGTGTTAAATCGTAAACCATCAATGTCTTCTGTTACCTTCTTGATTGTTTTATGCAACATCGTGGTAACGATATCTTCTTCTGATCCACGAACTAGCTCTTTGAGCCGAACAACCTTGTCCAAAAATCTTACTATTCCTATTAATCCGTTGGTGCTCCATGGCACAGGTTCCTCAAACGGACCCATGAACATTTCGTACATGCGAAGCGCGTCGGCGCCGTACTTGTCGACAATCTCATCAGGATTAATCACGTTTCCTTTTGACTTACTCATTTTGTGACCATCGTCGGCCAAAACCAAACCATGGGAATGACGACGTACATATGGTTCAGATGTTGATACAAATCCTTGATCGAACAAAAACTTATGCCAAAATCGTGAGTAAAGTAAGTGCAAGGTTGTGTGTTCCATGCCACCATTGTACAAATCAACCGGCATCCAATAGTCGATCTTGGACTTATCTGCAAATACTTCATTATTCTTTGGATCAAGATAACGCAAGAAGTACCAGCTTGAACCGGCCCAGTTTGGCATGGTGTCAGTTTCTCTTTTTGCCTCGCCACCACACTTTGGACAAGTTGTGTTCACCCATTCACTAATCGCCGATAAAGGTGACTCGCCATCGTCAGTGGGCTCATATTTCTCAACTTCAGGAAGCAAAACTGGTAGTTGATCGTCAGACACAGGAACCCATCCACACTTATCACATTTGATTAAAGGAATCGGCTCACCCCAATATCTCTGACGCGAAAACACCCAATCGCGAAGCTTAAAGTTCACCATGGCCTTGCCCAACCCTTTCTCCGTAAGCCAAGTTGTAATCTTTTCTTTTGCTTCTTCCGTGGAAAATCCATTAAGAAAGTCGGAATTAACTACCAAACCCTTTCC
>JAHILS010000084.1 GCA_018896835.1 Patescibacteria group bacterium
AAGTCGGCATCGCGCGGGGCGCTCTGTATCAACTCGTTGATGGTCGCGGCAGCCGCCTGGGCTGCCAGCTCCTCGTCGCCGTAGAGGGCGAGGTACTCCTCGTAGAAGAGGGTGACGAGATCGCCCAGGGAAACGGTGCTGTCAGGCTTTGGCACTTGACCTCCGATGTCCCCGTTGCAGGGACTGTGGGTGAGGGTTGAGGGTCCTTAAAAAGATTAACACGCCATGGTATGGCGTGTCTAATAAATGTATTGGATTTTATCCAACCAAATGGCTCAAATCTCTTTAAGCACTTTGGTCGGGCGGCACACGAGGGGTGCCGCAGAGAGGTCAGAACCAGATGGCCTTGGCTTCGAAAGCCAAGTACACCATCACGGCTCCAATGAAGCCAGCCGGTACGATCGTCCACAGGCTGTAGTAGCCCGAGACGAAAATCATACCGACTACATTGCCTACATGGTACAGGCATGCCGACATCCAGGCCGGCCGTTCCTGCTCCACAAAGTTTACGTGGAAACACACCCCCATCACCACCAGCTGTACCACGGTGGCGACGAAGAGGATCACGAACGCCGCACAGACCGCGAGTACGACAAGCAAATTTCCGATCATGTCTGCTCCCTCGAATGGCCCGTAGGCCATGGGTGGTGCGACCGAGGTCGCGTGGGTGTTTCTCGGATGTTGTCTCCGACCAAAAGGTTCAAATTTCTTTAAACACTTTGGTCGAACGGTGCACTCCTTGAATGCACCGTACGGAAGAGGGTTTCGACTAGAACCGCCCAAACCTGTCCGCGGGGTGACGGGCGGCGGCTCGGCCGTAGTAGCCGCGACGCTGGTCGAGCGCCACCCTGTAGGACGGGAGCGACGGGTGGGTCTGCCGCCAGATCCGGTAGGATTCTGGGCACATGTACCCGACCGTGGTCCACACGGTCTCCCGGGGGTTGCACTTCAGGGCACTCGCAGCCCCGAAGACTTGGACGGGTGCTCCGCCCATGGAGATGCTCGCGTAAACGCGGGCATCAGCGTCGCTAGTCAACGCGACCATCAAGGCCACGCTGAGCAGGAACCGGAACAGATGACGCATAACGTCTCCTTCATGAAAAGGCCCGTAGGCCGGGGGTGGTGCGACCGAAGTCGCGTTGGGGGTTGCTCGGATGCTGTCTCCGACCAAAAGGCTCAAATCTCTTTAAGCACTTTGGTCGGACGGCGCGGTGAGAGTATCACACGCGCCACGAGTGGAATGCTCCGCCCTAAGGCAGGTCGCACTCCGCGGGGTGGCCATCCCCACAACACGAGTCCCTCCAGCAGAAGAACCACCGGAGACTGACAAAAACGCCGTCCCCGATCGGCTCGGTCGCCTGGACGGCCTTGGCCGTCCAGGTCTGGTTAAGATCATAACCATGGACCCGAAGGTCCGTGGTACCAACCGCGACGAGCGCGGTCAGGACGAGGACGACGATGAGCAGATCACGGAACATGACAGCTCCTCCTTGGAGCGTTTGCGACCGAAGTCGCGGGGGTTGGTGATTTGGGACGATGTGCCCGCTCGGGAATCTCGATCTTTTGATCAAGAACCTTGAGCGGACGGCACACTAGGTGTACCGCGCGGGCGCCTACCAGTTACGGTCGACTGGGAGCATAACTTCCATGCTGTCCTCCTGCCCCTTGCGAGGCGGGTTGAGGATTTACGCTTAACCCCCTCCAACTCCCCTTTTGAAAGGGGGAGAGGTGAGAGTTTGATAAGAAAACACGGCTATTCTTTCTTTGTCTGCAAGAGAAAATAACCGTGTGTTCTCATCGATATCTTAAAATCGATTAGTGCTCATTTTACCCCCGAGCCGGGGCTCTCTTCTATTTGTAATGTACGCTAATAATATAGCATAAAATTGGGCTTTTGTCAAGCCCAAAATGCAAATATTTGGCTAAAAATGGCGGAATATTTAACGGTATTAAAAATCTGACTATTGATTATTCACTCTTCTCTTCTTGCACTACCTTGGCTATCTTTTGGACATATTCTTCCCTCAAAACTGCCAAATCTACCTGCTCTTTTTGCAATGTATCCATGAGTTGCTGCAATTCTTCTTCATTCATAAACTCTGCCAAATGAATCCAACCTGTTTTTTCCTCATCCATCATTGCAGAGTCAGCAATAAGCTGTGCTAATTTATCTTTATCAATCATATTATTTATTTACTAGTATTAGCTGGAGCAACTGGGCTAGTGAGCTGACCAATTTCCCGACGAACACCTGTTTGTGCCCTTTTGACAATAACTTCCCCGGTTCGTTTTACAGCCAACTTCCCTGTGGCAATTGCAAACTCTTTCACCCCTTTTGCTAATACAGCCTGTTTAATGCCTCGTAAAACATGACCAGAAATCAATAGTTCGCCGGCAAGATATAATCCTCGATCAGTCAAAGAAATTTTTTCAAGCTTGGGTATTGGTACTCCGGTCTTTGGATCACGATCAAACATAATTCTTCTGCCAGTAACCGCATAGACAGCTCCCACATATGGAATCACTTCTAAAGCGGCAGCAAATACTTTCTCCCTTGTATCTAGATCTAAAAACTCTAACACGCGTTTAAGAATCGCTTCTGCAAGTCCCATACGACTTTTTGCAGATAGTTCTTGAATGTGGCCTTTCTCTTTTTGGTATCGTGCCTCAAGCTGTGCAAGCTTTTCTCGACCTTGCTCGGTTAGCGCTGTTGGGTCAACTTCAGCAAGCGCGCCTAAAGCCCCACCGCGCTCTCTCATATGACCCCTAACAGCCTGTTCTAAATATACCGCGCCGTCATGGCCTAAAGTCTGCCCTCCCTTATCTTGTCCCATTTCTGGTGATTTTGCTCCTTCCATAGATTTAAATTATATCACAACAATATTGTACCTTTAAAATTCTTTCCTTCTACTAATTTTCCAATGTTTGCAAAGTCCTTACCGTTAACAATGGCCACTTTTATTTTATTGTGATCGCACAGTCGTGACGCTACCGGGTCAAATGGGGCTGACTTGCCAGGATGCCAGTCTTCCCCCACCATTTTTCTGTACTCTTTCCAAGCCAGCTGTTCCAAAGGCTCGGCATTAGGATTCTTTCTTGGGTCTTCTGAATAAACATAGCTAACGTCAGAAACGTTAATGACTGTTGTTACTCCCAAAATTTTAGCCATACGGCAAGCCACATAATCTGTGCTCCAGCCAGGCTTCCAACCCGTGCCAACTAGCACACTTCCCTTCCACCTCTTTGGCAAACGAGTCGGGTCTTTAATCACCACCGGATGAGCAACTTTTCGAAATATTGTTCTAAGCAAATGTCCATTGAGTCTGGTTGAGTGAATTCCCAGCCAATCAAGGTCTTCTGGGTCAATTGATTTTTTTAACTCCCGAGCAGTATCAATGTAATGCCTGGCAGTTTTTCCACCACCAGTCACAAGCAATAATTTACGACCGCGCTTCACTTGCCCTAACACAAATCGTTCCAATGTTTTTAAAAATTCAACATCTGGCCCACCTTCAGGGACAATTAACGATCCTCCGATTGAGATAATAAGTGGTTTATTCTTTTGCAATTCTAGTTTTGGCATAGTTAGTTATTCAGCAACCACCTCCAGCCAACAACTCATAGACCCCCTCCAACTCCCCCTTGTCAG
>JAHILS010000077.1 GCA_018896835.1 Patescibacteria group bacterium
GTCACGTCGAGCGAGTGCGAGCATGTGCTTTTGGCTCCGATCTCAGTAATCGCAGATTGAGCCATTTCTATAACTCCAATACCTGCACGCAACCGAGTGACTACTACTGGAATCATAACTGTCTGAAAAAACCTGGCAGTGTGTGAAATGTGATCATCGCCCGCCATGGACCCATACCATTCCCAGCAAATATTGCCGTCTGAGTCTGGATCAAGCCTCATGATCCCATGGATTAAGAGCTCAAGATAGCACCCAGCCTCATTTGTATATCCACACGAGCGCCTCCCACCAATCACACCTGAAAATGCAGAGAAAACCACAGCTTCGAAGCTTGGGACACTCCAGCATCTTGCCCTAGTCGGTGAAACACTCATCTTACCCTCCCTACGTAGATAGAAATGAAAAGAACCAGGAGGTAATCCTGGCATTTTATTGCATTAATATCAATGAAACACTAAGTATCTCCTCGTATCAAAAGCAAGGTACCCAGCGGAACAAGTGCCCAGACAGTTTCTTGCACGTCACCGATAAATAGGAAACGAATCGCTGGCGAAAAGCTAGCAATAATGTCTGGGCTCATAAAACTACCAATAATAACCAGCACAAAGCCAGATATACCAAGGCTGATTGTTCCCAACTCAAAACCTGTGGGCACAATGTATGGCTCAAAAAAACCATTAGTCTTGAGAATAAAGAACGTTATTAAAAATATTGCTAAAAAAATAATAGTACTTGATATTCCTTCGTCAGCTTCGATTAGTCTGATTAACCAGGAAGTCTGTGAGACAAACAATATTATAAATCCTGCGATGTAAACAGAAACCAAAAGCGGAACAACAAAGTCCTTGCCAATTGTGTATCCATACGCACAAATAAGCGTCACAAACCCAATCACAACAAGCGTGTCCCACGTAAGGTATGAGGTATTTTGAACAAAATCAGTCACAGTTGTTAAAACTTCCTCCTGCATATTTTTATTATAGCAGATTGACTGGCAACCAAGAACATGTCAGGATTTCAATAGCCAACAAAGGAGGCTGACATGTTCATTGAAATGCAGGTCAATGACAGCGAGCTTCCCGCGCTGTCGAGGCAGATTGAGCAAATGCGAAACGCCGTGATTGCGATGGTACGATGTGTGGAATATATGCGCGCCAGCAGAATTCCAATCACTCGCAACCAAGCGATCAATCAGGCAGTGCTTGATATCTACCGTGCTGTCCAAAACTACACGGATGGCGTGGAAAGAATTGAAAAGCTCTGGGAAAACCCAATGTTTTCCCATCAGTTTGAAATGTTACTTGAGGCTGATAACCAGCCAAGGGTATGCGACTACGAAGTTTGGTGCGCAACCCTCACATCAATGGAAACCCGTTTTCGAAACAAAAGAAGCCTGTTTAATCCCAACAATACTGGGGCTAGACACGCCAGGAAGCTAGTATTTGATCTGCAAGAAATGATGCGTGACTTTGACCCAGACGAAATCGACTGGGACTTAGATACCATCAAGATGCGGATCAAATTCTTGGAACAAAAGTTCAACTTCATGCGCGAGCTCTTCCGCATGCTTCCGCCCGTGCAATAACGAAGCGCCGACCCCTCGAGGCCGGCGTTCATGCTTTTATTCTTCTCTTAAATCCAGCTCTTCCAACAACTTCTTTTCTTTTTTTGAAACTTTCTTCGGCGTCATGACCTGGATGATTACTATCTGATCTCCACGTCCGCGAGTTTTTGGGACTCCTTTATCTCTTAATCTTAGTTTGTCACCACTTTGCGTTCCGGCTGGAACTTTTAACCTGACCTTGCCTTCAACAGTTTCAACCTCTACCTCGTCACCGAGTGCGGCCTGAGTAAATCCAATTTTGTGTTGTGAATAAATATTCTCACCAGCTCTTTCAAAGCGAGGATCATTTTTAACGTGAAGCACAACATACAAATCGCCTGGAACGCCCTGTGATCCAATGGACTCTCCCTGTCCACGCACACGGATCTTCATTCCATTCTCAACTCCAGCAGGGACTTCAACCCGTAATGACTTGCGTTTATATTCAATTCCTGATCCTTTGCAGGTTGAGCATGGAGTTTGTGGAGTCTCGCCTCGCCCATTACAAGCTTCACAAGCTGTTCGGCTTTTAATGGCACCTAAGATAGTTTGTTGAATTTTTTCCTGGATTCCTGATCCTTTACAAGTTTCACAGGTTTTCATAGTCGACCCTGGCTCTGCGCCAACCCCTCCGCATCTTTCGCAAGCACTATTTTTTGTCACTTGGATTTCCTTTTCCGTGCCAAATATCGCTTCTTTGAAAGTTAACTGTAGATCAACCTGAATATGCTGGCCCTGGGCTTGGGCACGCGATCTTTGCCCTCCACCAAATCCCCCGCCAAAAAAACTGCCAAACATGTCTCCCAAATCCTCAAAGTTCACACCCTGTCCACTAAATCCCTGTCCAAATCCGCTAAAACCTCCGCCGCCAGCCTGGTCAAAAGTTGAACCAAACTGATCATATTGTGACTTTTTTGTATCGTCTGACAAAACCTGATAAGCCTCATTAACTTCCTTAAACTTAGCCTCATCTCCGCCTTTATCAGGGTGATGCTCATGAGCAAGTTTCCGAAAAGCACGCTTAATCTCATCCTTAGACGCGCTTTTCTCTATTCCTAATGTTTTATAATAATCTTTGCTCATAGCTTATTTCTCACACTTCGACTCTTACATTAATTTTTCAAAGAGTGAACGATCGTTCAAACTTTGAAAAATTTATCTTTTATGACTACATAACTCATTACCCGCTTTTATATTTATATATAACCTTTTGATGTATCTCTTTATTTGTATATAGCAAAAAATGATAGTTGTAGCTATCGAACCTAATACATCACATCCTAGTTGTTTTATTACCTTATTCATATCTTACATTTATTTTTCAAAGTATTGACGATCGTCTAAACTTTGAAAAATATCTTATTACTAAAATTAGGTAGTGGCTAATGAGCAAACTTATCTACTTTAAAAAACCTTTCTTTTCATCAACGACCTTTGCTTTAGCATCAATTATCTTTTCTTTCCCTTTTTCTTCTGCCTTATTCCAAAGCCAAGTACGAACTGCTTTAAAGCTCAGGATCCACATCACAAACGACCCAAGGCTGATCGCGATGCGCAGAAGAAAATGTTTTTTTGGTTTCTCTGACATAATTTAGTCTAGTGACAACCACCCCCTGCTCTCTTTGAAAAGCCAGGTAGAGCCTGGTCCGGCTCCGCCGGAGGAGGGAAAGAAGTTGGGAATTATTTGTAATTATTGGGCAGACTCGCAGGCGCGTTCTGTGCAGAGGATTGCTCCGTCATCCTGACAGGAACACCAGTTGCAACCATCGTAATATGTATCGCCTGCTAGTATTGATTGCCCATCATAATCGCAGAAAATGTCGTTGTATGGGACTGGCATATTGTTAAGAATGTCATGCGACAAATCCCCTAAATCAGAAAGATCAATAAAGTCATCATCATCGTACATGCCATTTGCTGTGGTAAATTCATCCATGTAATCCTGAAATTCCTCAAGTGCCCTATCCACTTGACGTTCAGCCCTGTGTGCTCCGTACCAAGCGCCAGCAGTCCAACCAAGCGCCAACGCAACAATGATCGACACTGCAAAAATAATCTGTGTTTGTTTTGTCATATATTTTATTTATCTGTTTCTTGATCTTTTTTATCTTCCTTTACTTCCTCAAAGTCTGCGTCTTTTACGCCACCCTCTTCTGACTTTTGTTCAGAAGCTTCTGACGCTTGGGATTGTTCTGCTTGATACATCTTTGCGCCAACTTCCTGAGCTACTTTTGATAATTCTTCAGAAAGCGACTTAATCTTCTCAATGTCATCGCCATCCTTAACCGCCTTGAGTGCGTCGGCCTTTTCCTGAACTTTTTTAATATCGTCTTCACTAATCTTGTCTTTCCCGTCAGCAATCATCTTTTCTGCAGTATACACCATTGTGTCTGCGATATTTTTCACTTCTACTGATTCTTTCTTCTTTTTATCGTCTTGCGCATGGACTTCGGCATCTTGTTTCATTTTTTCTACTTCTTCATCAGACAAACCTGAAGAAGCTTGGATTGTAATCTTTTGTTCCTTGCCTGTTCCCTTGTCTTTAGCAGAAACGTTCAAAATTCCATTGGCATCAATGTCAAACTTTACCTCGATCTGTGGAATTCCGCGTGGTGCAGGTGGTATACCGTCAAGAATAAATTTTCCAAGAACTTTATTGTCAGCAGCCATTTCACGCTCACCTTGGTGAACTTTAATTTCGACCGATGGCTGACTATCAGCCGCAGTTGAAAATACTTGACTCTTGGAGGTTGGAATTGTTGTGTTGCGATCAATTAGCTTTGTGAAAACTCCACCAAGAGTTTCAATACCAAGTGAGAGCGGAGTGACGTCAAGAAGTAAAACATCTTTAACGTCTCCCTGCAAAACACCGGCCTGAATAGCAGCGCCGAGTGCGACCACCTCGTCAGGATTAACAGATACATTCGCTTTCTTACCAAAATATTCTTCTACTTTTTTCTGAACAATTGGCATTCGAGTCATTCCACCCACAAGTACAATTTCCTCAATTTGATCTGTGGATAACTTTGCGTCAGCTAAAGCCTTTTTTACAGGCTCCATTGTTTTATCAACCAGCGGTGAAACTAACTCCTCAAGCTTTGAGCGGGTTAGCATCATGACAAGATGTTTTGGGCCTTCAGCACCTGACGTAATAAATGGTTGATTAATCTCTGTTTGCATGGCTGTGGATAACTCAATCTTTGCACGTTCAGCCGCGTCTTTAACGCGTTGCATAGCAAGTGGATCTCCACCAAGGTTTACTCCTTCTTGATTTTTAAACTCAGAAATAATCCAATCAATTATCACTTTGTCAAAGTCATCACCACCAA
>JAHILS010000078.1 GCA_018896835.1 Patescibacteria group bacterium
GGTTTGAATGTAATCGATTCGCTTAATCTTGGAAACAAGCTCTGAGATGCGGTCACTGTGGGCTTTGGTAAAGTACGAACCAACGCGTTTTTTTAGTGAAGTTGCTTTGCCAACGTAAAGAATCTTGTCTTGCGCATCAAAATACAAGTAAACCCCAGGCGCGTCAGGGAGATTTTTCCTAACACCATCTCGAGAAGATTTCTCAGCCGTCTGACGGCCTCGAAATGGATTGGATGAATCAGATAAATCTGCACGACGTCTGATTTTGATGTGAGATGGAATCATAATTCTAGTCTTGGTCCCGATCAAGAACCTTGCTTAAATACTTACCAGTATAACTAATTTTTTTACGAGCGATGTCCTCTGGTGTGCCTTCGGCTACAATTTGACCACCTCTGTCTCCGCCTTCTGGGCCAAGGTCAATCACCCAGTCTGCGGTTTTGATAACGTCCAGGTTATGCTCAATCACTACAACGCTGTTTCCGCGGTCAACCAGTCTATGCAAAACCGCCAATAATTGTTTAACATCTTCAAAATGCAAACCAGTGGTTGGCTCGTCTAAAACGTAAAGCGTTCTACCGGTCTGGCGTCGGGCTAACTCAGCAGCTAGTTTCACTCGCTGAGCCTCACCTCCAGAAAGTGTGTTAGCTGACTGACCGATTTTTAAATATCCAAGACCAACTTCGTCGAGCATTTTAAGTTTTTCATACACGACTGGAATGTCTTTAAAAAACTTCTGACCTTCCTCAACAGTCATATCCAAAACCTCCCACACATTTTTACTGTTCCATTGCACCTCAAGCGTTTCTCGATTAAACCGCCTACCTTTACACACATCACAATTTACATACACAGTTGGTAAAAAGTGCATTTCAATACCAATCTCTCCCAAGCCTTCACAGTTTTCGCACCTGCCACCGTGTGCCCCCTTCACATTAAAACTAAATCTGCCAGGCTTATACCCTCGAAAACGCGCTTCCTCGGTTGCCGAAAATAAATCTCGAATCGGACCCCAAGCACCAGTGTATGTGGCTGGGTTAGAGCGTGATGTTCGACCAATCGCTGACTGATCAATCATGACCATCTTGTCGATATACTCAACGCCAAGCAGTTGTTTGTGTTTACCAGGCATGGACTTACTCTTATAAAGACGCTTGGAAATCGACTTATAAAGAACGTCGTGAATAAGAGTTGATTTTCCAGAACCGGAAACGCCAGTTACACAAACAAAGCGTCGAAGCGGGATCTCTACTGTTAAATCTTTAAGATTATTTTCTTGCGCGCTAATAATCTTGATTCTATCAGGCCCTACTTTTCTTCTTTTTTTGGGAATGGCGACTTTACAATCACCTCGCAAGTAAGATGCTGTGATTGATTTTTTATCATTAAAAATTTCTGGTACTGTGCCGTTGGCAACAACTTCCCCACCGTGAACACCAGCGCCCGGACCGATCTCGACCATCACGTCACTATTCCTAATAGTTTCCTCATCGTGTTCCACCACAATCACAGTGTTGCCAATGTCTCGAAGATTTTTCAAGGTGGCTATGAGCTGATCGTTATCTCGCTGATGCAGTCCAATAGTTGGCTCATCAAGCACATAAAGTGCGCCCACAAGCCTAGACCCAATTTGCGATGCTAGACGAATACGTTGAGCCTCGCCACCCGAAAGTGAACCTGCTCGACGATTAAGCGTTAAATAGTGCAAGCCAACGTCAAGCATAAAAGTTAATCTTTGCTCTATCTCTTTGAGTATTCCGCCAGCAATCTCACGTTGACGATCTGAAAGCTCAAGATTAAGAATAAACTCGGCTGTATTGTCCACTGACATAGCAGTCACTTGGGCAATATTTTTTCCACCCACCAAAACGTGCAAGGCTTCCTTACGCAAACGATCTCCGTGACAAACCGAACAAATATCTTCAGAAAATAGCTCTGTGGTTCCCAGCCCATCACAAGCCTGACAGGCGCCATACGGACTATTAAAAGAAAAAAGTCTGGGCTCGATTTCAGGGAATGAAAATCCGCACTCTGCGCAAGAAAATTGGGTTGAATATAATTGCTCGTTATTTTTTTCATAAGCGATCTTCACCAAGTTTCCACCGCGATCAACCGCAATCTCAACCGCTTCTGTTAGCCGTTGCCTTTGATCCTTGGTGATGTCGTTAACATTAAGCACCACAGTATCCACCACAACCTCAATCTCGTGTTGTTTATAGCGCGAGAGCGTGATCTTCTCACTCAATTTGTGCATTTTTCCATTAATACGCACGCTGGCAAAGCCAGCGTTATAAAGATCATACAAAAGTTGGTAATATTCACCTTTTCTACCACGAACAATAGGGGCCATGATTGTGAGCTGACCCCCTCCACCCTTCGCCCCGCCCCTGACGAGGCTTCGGAGTGGCAGGCCAACTCCCCCTTTGAAAGGGGGAGAGATCGAGTCTTGTCCCCTCCTTTTAAAGGAGGGGTTAGGGGTGGTGGTCATGTTTTGCAAAACATGATCAACTATTTCATCGATTGTCATGCGCGAGATCGACTTATTGCAAGCCGGGCATTGCGCTGTACCAATACGCGCAAATAACACGCGCAAATAATCGTAAATTTCAGTAACTGTGGCAACTGTTGAGCGCGGGTTACGTGAATGTGCTTTTTGATCAATCGAAATAGCTGGCGACAACCCCTCGATTTCGTCTACGTCTGGCTTTTGCATTTGACCTAAAAATTGTCTGGCATAAGCAGACAGTGATTCGACATATCGGCGTTGACCTTCAGCAAAAATTGTATCAAATGCCAAAGACGACTTTCCCGAACCAGAAAGTCCAGTAATGCAAATTAGTTTATTGCGGGGAATCTCCAGACTAATATTCTTAAGATTATGCTCCCGCGCCCCTTTGATTGTTATTTTATCTTGCATACTTTTTTTCTAGCTCTTTTTCTAATTCTTTAATTTCATCTCGTAAAAGCCCGGCTGTTTCAAATAATAGATTCTCAGCAGCCTTTTTCATCTCCTTCTTTTTTTGTAAAATCACTTTTTTAATTTCGTGTGGCTGTGCTGTCATTTCTATTTGGAGTATGGACTTGATGTCAGCATCGCTTGGCGCCCCAGCAATCATGGCCCGAATGTCTTGAATTTCCTTGTGAATTGTTTTTGGAGTTATGCCATGTTCTTTGTTGTAAGCAATTTGAATTTTCCGCCGGCGATCAGTTTCACGAATAGCTCTTTTAATTGATCCAGTCATTACGTCAGCGTACAAAATCACCTCGCCATCGATATTGCGGGCAGCCCGACCAATAGTTTGGACAAGCGATGTTTCTGATCGCAAAAATCCTTCTTTGTCAGCGTCCAAAATGGCAACGAGCGACACTTCGGGAAGGTCCAGGCCTTCTCGCAAAAGGTTTACTCCAATCACAACATCATAAGTTCCGCGTCGCAGTTCTGTTAAAATCTCAATTCTATCCAAGGTTTCCACGTCGCTATGCAGATATTGCACTTTCACTCCCCGCTCAAGCAAAAACTCTGTTAAATCCTCGGCCATCTTTTTTGTTAAAGTGGTAACCAGCGATCGCTCGCCCTTTTTTACCCTGTCCTCTATTCGCAAAATAAGATCATCAACCTGACCCAAGCTTTTTTTGTCTTTTGGTGTTACCGGACAAATGGTGACCTTGGGATCAATCAAACCAGTTGGACGCACAATTTGCTCAATAATATCGTCTGAAACCTCGCGCTCAAAATCACCAGGCGTGGCCGAAACATAAATAGTTTGCCCAGAACGATCTTCAAATTCTTCAAACGTAAGTGGACGATTGTCTTTAGCAGACGGCAAACGAAACCCGTGCTCAACTAACGTTTCCTTGCGGGCTTTGTCTCCGTGGGACATACCCCGGATTTGAGGAATAGTGACATGCGACTCGTCAATAACAATCAAAAAATCCTTGGGAAAATAATCCACAAGGGTTTGGGGTGAAGAACCAGGCGCCCGGCCTTCAAATTGGGCTGAATAATTCTCTATACCGCTACAATAGCCAACGTTTTTAATCATTTGCAAATCATAATTTGTGCGTTGTTTTAGTCGCTCATATTCAAGAACCTTGCCATTTTTCTCCAACTCAGCCAATCGATCTTTAAGTTCATTTTCTATATTAGCTATAGCTTGATTGATTGTGTCCTTTTCTACAACATAATGTCTGGCTGGAAAAATCCAAGCGTCAAGTACAGTATTTTGGATTCGGCGGGTGATTGGGTCAAGTAAAAATATCTCAGTAATCACTTCACCTTCAAATATAATTCGGAACAAAAACGAAGTGTCCGAAGCGCTCATCAGCTCCAAAACGTCGCCGTGGACGCGGAATTTGCCACGCTCAACGTCCGCGTTTGTCCGCTCATATTGCATAGAAATAAGCTCGCGCATAAGCCCACTGCGATCAACCCTGTCACCAACTCGCAAATGCTTTACTTCATTTTTGTACTGCTGTGCTGACCCAAGGTTATAAATGCAAGAAACTGATGCCACAATAATCACGTCTTTGCGGGAAAGTAATGCTTGGGTAGCAGCATGGCGCAACCGATCAATTTCATCATTGATCTGCGACTCCTTCTCAATGTAAGTATCAGTGCGAGGCATATATGCCTCTGGCTGATAATAGTCATAATATGAAACAAAATACTCAACCTTATTTTTGGGAAAAAACTGACGGAACTCATTGCAAAGCTGGGCAGCTAAGGTTTTGTTGTGAGCAATAACCAAAGTTGGACGCTGAACCTGCTCGATCACGTTGGCAATCGTAAAAGTCTTCCCAGACCCTGTCACGCCAAGCAAGGTTTGCTTTGGCAAACCCTTTTGTAAATTGTCCACCAACCTCTCAATCGCCTCCGGCTGATCGCCAGTTGGTTTATAGTTTGAACGCAATTTGAAATTCATATGCAAAATTACCAGATTCCATGTTTACCAGGGGGTCACTGCTTTTGCTTGTGACCTTGGAGACTTGGGATCTGGTTGTGAACTCATGCTATTTGAAAAACGCAAAATTGTCAATCAAACGGCTAATGTTTGCTAAAGAAGGAGAATAAAAGGGGTTAATTTAGCCTCCACCTTACTCACTTCGATCCTCCGGTCTTTTTTTCCATCCTCTGGCTTGACCAGAGGATCCAGTGTCACATCTCCTCGAGCATACCTGGCGAGGCCGGAGATCCCCGATTAAATCGGGGATGGAAAAAACGAATCCTAAATTATTCATTGAAGAGGACATGATATAATCATATTAAAAATATAATCATGCCTACATTATCAATACGACTTCCAGCTAATCTCGAAACTTTTGTGGAAACGATGGTAAAAAATGGGATTGCTCCAAATAAAGCAGAGGTTGTCCGCCAGGCACTTATTAGTTATGCGGAAAAACAAGCAATAGCGTCAGTATTACAAGCTGAACAAGAGATAAGGGATGGTGATGTTCTTAGCGGTGATATTAAAAAATTATTTTAAAAAACGGGTCAAGCCAGGGAACGACAGAGCAAGTCCTAGTTCACGTAAGTTGAAACCGTGTAAAAATTACAATTCAAGCCATCGTCAAAACAGACGTCAAACGCCCCTTTCCAATTTCCGCTCTTAAGAGCAACGGCATGAAATATAACATCAGCCCCATCGCCGGCTGGAATGTCTGCTAAAAGCGTATGCGTATATGTTCCGTCATCAAGTAAAAACTCATCCAAAAATTCAGGCTCTGAAGAAATTATTGCCACTCCCTGCAAATAACTCTCACCAATGTCAATGCTATGCAATAGTTGAGTTGTGTCAGCACTGTGAAAAACATGCGCGACTATGTCAAAACTCTCCCCAACATTAACCGTAACCGGCACGGTAAGAGTAGCTGACGGAACTGACTCATAATCTGACCAAGCAGACTCGTCATACTCATAATCATCGGAAGCCTTATCCCCTGCGCTCCACTCAAACGAACGCTCGCAACCAGCACCAACGAGCACTAGCGCAAATAAACTCATCAAAAGCAATGTTTTTTTCATATAAAATTAAGATTTATTAAAGACTGATATTTTAAGTATATCAATCCTTTACTTTCACGAAAACCTTAACTTCTGTGCGCCAGTCCAGGCAATGGCGAGTGCATCGGCGGCGTCGTCTGGTTTTGGAATGTCTGATAAATGAAAAATATTTTTAATCATCTCTTGCATTTGATGTTTATCAGCCGCGCCATATCCTGTTACTGCCATTTTTACCTCATTTGGTTTTACGCCAACTATCTCAATGCCTTTCTTGGCCGAAATATATTGAATCATTCCCCGAACCTCAGCTACCTGCAAGGCTGTCGTAGTACTTTTTGCAAAAAATAATTCCTCAAGTGCTAAAACTTGAGGCGCAAACTTTTCGATTATTTCTTCAACATTTCGTCCAATCTCTAAAAGCCTTTGTTCAAAATCTAGGCCAGGGTCGGTAATAATCACACCGTGATTGAGGCAAAGCCAATCACCGTCAACTTGTTCGATTACGCCAAATCCACAACGTCCAAACCCAGGATCAATACCGAGCACGCGCTTATTCATACTTAACTTTTCCAGTATTCACAATCAATTTCTTGTCTTCTTCTGGCACTTCATCTTTCATTTGTAAAAGCATGGCGAGCCCGGCAATTCCGGAAGGCTCGGCAGTCAAATCATTCATCTGCGCAATTTTCATTGCCTCTTGCAGTGATTCTTCACGAACAATCCCAACTCGCGACTTGGCGCCAATATGCCCTTTTCGTTTGGCGAGATTTATCCAATGAGGGTCTAGATGCACAAACGGCAAATGAGGGGAATAAAGTTTGTCTGCGATGCTAGTTGGATTGTTTGTTGTTGACCCTATAAAATGACACTTACCAATCTTTTTATGATCACCCTGAAAACGTCGATCATGAAAAACAAACGAAGAAGCTTCACGTTGAGCAATATTAATAACGTTCTCGTACAAATGTCCTGTGCCATATGGCACAAATACCCAATCCGCGTTTTTATTTAAAATGTCATAGCTCATCCAATCGTAAAACACATCAAATGGCCCAAGAGCATCGTCAGAAGTTATATCGATTCCACCAACGTTATCGGTTAATCTTAAAATATCATCTGTTAATAAAACTCTTTTGCCCAAATCTGTTTCGTAAACATGACAACCGATCTTCTTTAAATAATCCTTGATGTCAGCTGACATGTTAAAATGCACCAAAACCTTTAAGTCGGGCAGGCGATATTTTTTGAGCATTTTTTGAATCGCAATCCCTGCTGAGCCAGACGAAATAATGGACATGTGTGGTAAATAATCAGTCACTCCGGCTTTTTTGGCTAGCAATAAATTTTTATAAGTCACGACCATTTCCCAAGCCATGCGATCTTTATGAGTTCCGGTTGGATTTACACTTTCATCCTTAACCCAAACGTTTTGCATACCAGGAACCTGTATTTCAAATGTTGGAGTTGAAGGAAATTTTGGATTGTCAGGCGGAAACTCAGGTTTTTTAGGATCATTGTCCGAAGGAACATGAATCGAGTCCAATATTTCCTCTTCTTGTGACGTAAGAGTCATAGGCTAATCGGTTAGCTCACATTTGTATATACAGAATCTACGTCATCGTCTTCTTCTAAAATTTCTATGAATTTTTCGATGCGTTCTTGATCTTCTGGGCTAGGATTGATTGAATTTGTTGCTATATACTCAAGTCCGGCGTCAGCTATAATCAGTCCAGCGTTAGATATCGCGTCTGATACTTTTTTAAAGTCATGGACTGGACAAACAACAGTGAGTACATTTTCATCATAGCTTATATCTTCCGCACCTGCATCAATAAGAGTCAATTCCAAGCCTTCACGCTCAGATTGCGTTTGTAATGCACTTAAATCCTCAACTCCAATCACGCCTTTTTGCGCAAATTGCCACATCACTTTTGCTTCCATATTTCCACCATGCTTGTTAAACATGGTCTTAATATTAGTGAAGGTGCGATTCTTATTATCAGTCACTGCCTCAACAATAACAGATGCTCCGCCCGGGGCCATACCTTCATAAACAACCGACTCAAGCGCGTCCCCTTCTCCTGTTCCTGCCCCTCTGGCAATTGCCCGGTCTATATTTTCTTTTGGCATGTTCACTGCCTTGGCCTTATCAATCATCAAGCGCAATGCGAAATTCATTTCTGGATTGGCACCTTCTCGGGCTGCCACAGAAATAAGCTTAGCAATTTTAGAAAATGCTTTTCCCTTTTTGGCATCAACTGCACTTTTTCTATGTTTAGTTGTCGCCCATTTGCTATGTCCTGACATATAATAAAGTAACTTTTATAAGCGATGTATTTTAAGCAAACGACGCCCTGTAAAGGCGTCGTTTTATTTACTCTTCTTCGATTTGCTCTTCTTGAGGCTCAACGACCTCATCAGATTCTGCAATTTCTTCTTCAATTCTTTCCGACGCCTTATCTTCGACTTCCTCTTCTCGGAAAGTCTTTATTTCCTCGTCTTCCACATATTCTTCTTCAGGAATTTCTTCAGGCATCTCGATGTAATCTGTGTCATAACCAGTTCCAGCTGGTATTAGACGTCCAATAATCACGTTTTCTTTCAATCCGCACAAACCATCGATCTTTCCGGTAACAGCCGCGCCAATAAGCACTCTGGCTGTTTCTTGGAACGAAGCAGCTGACAGCCATGACTCTGTGGAAAGCGAAACCTTTGTTATTCCCAAGAATAAGTCTTCGTACTGAGCTCCCTTTTTCTTTTCTTTGGCAAGTTTTGCATTTTCACGCTCCAAAGTGGCGCGTTCCAACACCTCACCTGGTAAAAAGTCTGAATCTTTTGGCTCAGTAATTCGTACTCGGCTAAACATTTGTCGACTAATGATCTCAATATGCTTGCTGTTTAGCTTCTGGCCTTGAGATGCGTAAACCTCGGTAATCTGATTGAGAATGTAAGCCTGTACTGCCTCACGTCCTT
This sequence comes from Patescibacteria group bacterium, assembly GCA_018896835.1. Lineage (GTDB taxonomy): Bacteria > Patescibacteriota > Patescibacteriia > UBA9934 > UBA9934 > UBA9934. The sequence goes on from JAHILS010000078.1 coordinate 8,978, forward strand.
TGTACTTAAATAGTGCTTGCAAGTCCAAATGACCTTCTGTTAATGAATCCCCAGCTAAAACTTCATCACCATCTTTTACATAAAGAGTGTATCCTTGTGGAATTACATATTCTCTTATTTTTGGCGCATCATGGGTGATCATCAGAGTAGTCTTTTTTGCCAAAACAGTACCATCAACCTCACTAAGAATCTTTTCACCCGATACTGTCTGTCCAATAACGTCACCTTTTCGCACAACGTCACCATCTTTGACAAGCAGTTTACCACCACGTCCAACTGCAAAACGCATTTCCTCAACCGCAGTGTAACGCACTCTAATGATTGTTTGTCCTGGACGAGCGTCAACGATTTTCTTGCCAGTTCCAACTTGCTCAATTGTTCGCTCAGCGCGTTCAATCTGAACTTTACCTGATACTTCGGTCATGATTGCTTTTTGTTTTGGTATTCGCGCCTCAAACAATTCTTCAACACGTGGAAGTCCTGAGGTAATATCTTTACCAGCAACTCCTCCGGTGTGGAAAGTACGCATAGTCAACTGCGTTCCAGGCTCACCAATTGATTGGGCAGCGATAATACCAACGGCAGTCCCTGATTTTACTGGTTTGTTGTAGGCCAGGTCATATCCATAACACTTCTTACATACTCCACCGTATTCTTTACAAGTAAGAATTGAACGGATGTGTGCAACCTCAAGGTCCTTCTTTGCAGTTTGTAATTCTCGTATGTGGTCCTCGGTAATAAGCTCACCAGCCTCAACCACTGTCTTGCGTCCGCCTGGCATAATAATCGGCTTCATGGCCGTACGACCCAAAATTCGGTTATAAATTGTTTCGCCAGTATCAGCCGCGTCTTTGGCAGTAATAACCATTCCCACTTCGTCACCACAGTCTTCACTGCGAACAACCACATCTTGAGCCACGTCAACAAGTCGACGAGTAAGATAACCAGCGTTAGCAGTTTTCAAAGCTGTGTCAGTAAGTCCTTTTCGCTGTCCGTGACTGGAGATAAAGAACTCAAGTACGTCTACTCCTTCTTTGAAGGATGATTTTACTGGCAACTCAATTGTTTCTCCTGATGCCGACGCTTTCAAACCGATCATACCAATCATCTGTGTCATCTGACCCCAAGATCCACGAGCCCCGGACTCAATCATGGTATGTGCTGAGCTTTGAGCTGGCAATGCTTTTTTGGCAAGTTCCGCAATCCTATCCTTTACCTCAGCCCAAACTTTGATGATTTGTGTATGGCGTTCACTTTGTGTCAAAAGTCCTTGCGCATAAAACTGTTCAATTTCCGCAACTCTGGTGTTGCCCTCAGCGATTATTGCATGCTTCTCATCAATTGATGGCAATTCACTCATTCCCCATGAATAGCCTGACTTTCCAGCGTAGTAAAATCCCATTTCCTTCAGATCATCTAGCAACACAGCAGTTTTTTCCGAACCATGGCGTTCAAGAGTTTCGCGAACGATTTCTGCCAATTGCTTCTTGCCCATTGTTTCATTTTTAAATCCAACAAATTCCGGCAATCTTTCATTAAGCAATATTCGTCCAACTGTGGTGATTAAAAGCTCACTTTTTATGCGAACTCGTATCCATTGGTGAAGCTTAATTTTTCGATTATAATACGCATATTTTGCCTGGACATCATCAGCAAAATTCTTCAAATTTGATTCATCAGGCTCGTCTTCAACCATGGAAAGATAGTACGCTCCCCAAGCAACATCTTTTCCAGGAGTTGCAACTGGCCCACCATGTGAAGGCTTGAGCAAGTTATGAGTTGCTAACATGAGCTCTTCTGCCTCTCTCTTTGCCTCTCGTGTTAGTGGAACGTGGACTGCCATTTGGTCTCCGTCAAAGTCAGCGTTAAACGCATCACAAACCATTGGATGAACCTGGATAGCCTTTCCTTCAATAAGCACTGGACGAAAAGCTTGAATACCAAGTCTGTGCAAAGTTGGAGCACGGTTTAATAAGACATATGATACAGAAACAACTTCTTCTAAAATATCCCAAACCTCAGGTCTGTCTGATTCAATAAATCTATTAGCTGACCTAATGTTGTGCACGTATTCTCGGCCAATTAATTTTGAAATTACAAACGGTCGGAAAAGTTCAAGCGCCATCTTCTTTGGAATTCCACATTGATCAATGTGTAGGTGTGGCCCAACCACGATGACCGATCGTCCAGAGTAGTCAATTCGTTTTCCAAGCAAGTTTTGTCGGAATCGACCCTGCTTTCCTTTTAATACGTCGGCTAATGACTTGAGCTGTCGCTTTCGTCCAGTAGCTGCAATGATCGTTTTAGCACTTCGAGCTGAGTTATCAATAAGTGCATCCACTGCTTCTTGCAACATGCGTTTTTCATTTCTAGTAATAACCTCAGGCGCACTAAGTGCGTGCAAACGTTTTAAACGGTTATTTCGGTTAATAACGCGTCGGTACAAATCATTAAGGTCGCTTGTTGCAAAACGTCCTCCGTCAAGCGCTACCATTGGACGCAAATCTGCTGGGATAATCGGCAAGGCGCGTAATATCATCCAGTCAGGCTTGATATTATTCTTTTGCAAACTTCTTAAAAGCTTTAGCCGTCGGATGATTCGGTCGTGCTTCGTGCGTGATCGAGTTGCTTCCAACTCTTCATCAAGCAATTTGATTGTTGCTGGCACGTCAATGCGTTCCAAAAGCTTAAGTATTGCCTCAGCCCCAATTCCAGCGTCAAAAATATGTCCAAATTTGATTGACCAATCTTGATAAACTACCTCAGGGATGATCTTCATTACCTTCATTTCCTTAAGGTCTTGATCAACTTGAAGGAAATCTTCTTCTAGTTCAGCAAGTTTCTGATCAGCAATCTCATCAATCTTTGCTTTTTCTGCTCCAATTGCCTTGGCATCATCCTTAAACTTCTCTGCGACTCGAGAAATATCACGATTTCTCTCACCTTCAATCATTTTTTTCTTTGACTTGTATTCCAGGTGGACTTGCTCAACTGTTTGCTCAAGCGCAGTTTGATTGACATCAATAATAATAAAACTTGAGAAATAAATTACTTTTTCCAAAGCCTGAACGCCAATATCCAATACTGTTCCAATCTTTGAAGGCACGCCTCTTAAAAACCAAATGTGAGTTACTGGAGACACAAGGTCAACGTGACCCATTCGCTCTCGACGGACAACTGCTTGGGTAACTTCTACGCCACATTTATCACAAATGATTCCCTTATATCGAATTTTCTTATATTTTCCACAATAACATTCCCAGTCTTTTGACGGACCAAAAATCTCTTCTGCAAATAGTCCGTGTTTTTCAGGCTTTTGTGTTCTATAGTTAATTGTTTCTGGTTTCGTGACCTCACCATATGACCAAAGGCGAATCGCCTCAGGTGATGCTAAACGCATTCGAATGGAGTCAAAGTCCGTAACCTTCAATGTATTTTGTTGTTGTAATGACATATAGAAAGCTTAGCGGTTGTTTTGTGATTTTGTATCCATATCAATTGCCTCTCCATCCTTTAAAAGCTCTACGTCTAGACAAAGACCTTTAAGCTCTCGGATAAGAACATTGAATGATTCTGGAATATTGACCTTGTGAATTGGCTCGCCCTTAATGATTGACTCGTATGCTTTGGAACGACCTAGAATATCATCTGATTTAATGGTCAAAATTTCCTGGAGCGTATGAGCAGCGCCATAGGCTTCAAGTGCCCAAACTTCCATTTCTCCAAAACGCTGTCCACCAAATTGAGCCTTACCTCCTAAAGGCTGTTGGGTGATGAGCGAGTAAGGACCAATTGATCGTTGGTGCATCTTATCTTCAACCATGTGATTGAGCTTAAGCATGTACATGATTCCAACTGTAATCTTGTTATCAAATGCGTCCCCAGAACGACCATCGTGAAGAATCATCTGTCCGCTTTCGTCAAAGCCTGCTTTGACTAACTCTTCTCTAATAGTTGACTCTGAAATACCAGCGAAAATCGGTGAGGCGACGTGATAGCTAAGTGCGTCAGCTGCAAGACCAAGGTGAACTTCCAAAATCTGTCCAAGGTTCATACGTGAAACGACTCCAAGTGGAGTGAGGATAACGTCCATTGTTCGACCCTCAAGGGTAAACGGCATGTCCTCAACCGGAACAACCTTAGAAACAACACCTTTGTTTCCGTGTCGTCCCGCCATTTTGTCACCAACCTGCATTTTTCGCAGATCGGCAATTGTCACTTGAATCGATTTAACAACTCCGGCTGGCAAATTGTCACCTTCTTCGCGAGTAAAGATCTTAATATCAACTACCTTGCCCTTATTGCCGTGTTGCATGTACATTGATGAATCTCGAACATCGCGCGCTTTTTCTCCAAAGATTGCTCGGAGCAATTTTTCTTCAGCCGAAAGTTCGGTTTCACCTTTTGGAGTAATTTTTCCAACTAATATGTCACCTGATTTAACCTCAGCTCCAATGCGGATAATTCCTTCAAGATCAAGATTTTTAAGTTTTTCTTCAGAAACGTTTGGAATGTCAGAAGTTATCACCTCAGGTCCAAGCTTTGTATCACGCACATCAAGTGTGTGATGTTCTAAGTGAATTGTAGTAAAACGATCAGCCTGAACAACGCGCTCGGAAAGAATAATAGCGTCTTCATAGTTGTAACCGTCCCAACTCATAAATGCCACGAGCATATTTTGACCAAGAGCAAGTTCTCCTTGATCAACTGAAGGTCCGTCAGCCAAAATGTCTCCGGCACTGACTATTTCTCCTGCTAAAACAACTGGGCGTTGGTTGATTGATGTTGAGTGGTTTGAACGTTGGAATTTATTCAAGATATAAACTGCTTCTCCAGACTTCTTGTAATTTACAACGATCTTTCCACCGTCTGCATATGTCACCTCTCCATCTTCTTGCGCTACTAAAACGTGACCAGAGTCAACCGCAGCTCGGCGTTCTCGTCCAGTACCAATCCGAGGAGCTTGAGGATTGATTGGAGGAACAGCCTGACGTTGCATGTTTGATCCCATCAAGGCTCGAGTGGCGTCGTCATGCTCCAAAAATGGAATAAGAGACGTTCCAATTGAAACGATTTGCGCCGATGAAACATCGATATAATTTATTTCTGTTGCCGGAACGAGCTGCGCATTACCATGCTTTCGCGCCTCAACCATTTCTGTTTGAATGTATCCATCTTCTGTAATTTTAATTGTTGAAGGACATGTCACAGACTTCTCTTCCTTAAAAGCGTTTACGTATTCAATCTGGTCTGTAATTTTCATTCTGCCGTTTTCATTAACAACCTTACGATAAGGAGTCTCGATAAATCCATACTTATTGATGCGAGCATAACTTGCTAGCTGACCAACAAGTCCAATGTTTGGACCTTCAGGAGTTTGCACAGGACAAATGCGTCCATAGTGAGTAGTGTGCACGTCACGAACTTCAAATCCAGCGCGCTCACGAGAAAGACCACCCTGTCCAAGAGCTGAAAGTCGTCGCTTGTGCTCTAATTCTGCCAAAGGGTTTGTTTGATCCATGAACTGCGAAAGCTGGGACGACATAAAGAACTCTCTTACCGAACCGATGACCGGACGTGCGTTTATCAATCGCCCTGGTGTAATTGATTCAATATCCTGCGTGCTCATACGATCACGCACAATGCGCTCCATGCGAGCAAGTCCAATACGGAAACGTCCTTGCAAAAGCTCACCCACAGCACGAACTCGACGATTTCCAAGGTGATCAACGTCATCTGGTTCGCCTTGTGAAATGTTCAATGAAATGATTTCACGAATAATATCAACCAAATCTTCCTTTGTAAGTATTCTTTTTGCTTCATCTTGTACGCCAACTTCTGGATTGTCACGGTTAAATCTTGTATTAAATTTATAACGACCAACTGGACCAAGGTCATAGCGATCAAAATTGAAAAACATGGAATGAATCAACTGACGAGCGTTGTCCGCGGTTGCCAAGTCACCTGGTCGAATACGCTTATAAACCTCCTTTAAACCTTCTTCTTCGTTTGTGGAAGCATCTTTGGCAATTGTTGACTCTATGTAATTACTGAGAGGATGGTTGTCCACGTCTTTAAATAAAGATAGTATTTCCTCATCTGTAAAATACCCGAACGATCGCAAAAGTGCAGTTACTGCGACTTTTCGCTTGCGGTCAATCTTCACCCAAATAACATTTTTCGCATCAGTTTCAAATTCTAGCCATGCGCCTCTATTTGGAATAATCTTGGCTCCATAATAACGTCGTCCGCGTACTACTTCGGCTGTGAAAAATGCCCCTGCAGAACGGACAAGCTGTGAAACAACAACTCGTTCCGAGCCGTTAACAATGAACGTACCTCGGTCAGTCATGACAGGAAGGTCGCCTAAGAAAATTTCTTGCTCTTTAGCTTCCTTAGTTCGTAAATTGGTCAAAATTGCCTTAACACGCAACGGAGCCTCATAAGTAATATTCTTATTTTTTGAGGTTTGCTCATCGAATTTTGGCTCGTCTACAAAATACTCGCCAAAAGACAGCTCTAGATCCCGTCCAATAAAATCACCAATCGGTGACACCTCACTAAGAAGCTCAGCAATGCCTTCCTTTAAAAACCACTCATATGAGGCTTTTTGCACCTCAATTAGGTTAGGTAGGTCCATTGCATCCTTAACTTGAGTAAAATACTTGCGCTCACGAACATTAGTTGCGATTTTGGCCATATGCTATAAACAAAAACTGCCTCATTACATGGATGAAGCTTATTTAATTTTTTGGTTGTCTATCTCTAAGCACCACAAAAAGTGACTTGTAGCGGTTAGAGGAAGGTGTTTTGGGGGTCACCTGCTCGTTTCTTATGGGTGAATTTAGGTAATCTTAGCCCCTTTTACTTTGTAATGTGGGCTGCTTTATTACCCTGCCATAAAGCGTCGCAATTATAGCAGACACTCTATGCATTGGTCAAATAAAACCGGGGTCAGGGCTCTAACTTTGAATTTTTTATGAATTATTCAAAGTTAGAGCCCTGACCCCAAAATATATTTGTTCTGTAAGAACTGCAGGGAAAAGACTTGAAGAAACCAGGCCAATGCTTGCGAACATGAAGAGAGAGATCCTTGCAAGAAGCAAGGTGTTCGGACGTTGATCTGGGATATTTAGCTTATCCCCGCAGTTTTTACAGAACAGATTACAAAAAGAGTATATCCAAATTCATAATTTATGACAACCTAAAAACTAATCAAAAACCCCACATTTTAATGTCTAGTGGGGTTTTGTGTCTGTTAATCAAGCTTCCTTCATCTTTTCTTCTGTACTCTTTCGAATATCGGCAAAGGATTTTTTATTATCCATTAAGTATCGACGCGCCACTTCACGACCGACTCCAAGCTTTTCTTCGCCAAACAAATAGGTATTGCCACGTTTTTCTATTGTTCCAACTTGCACTCCAACGTCGAGCAAGTCTCCTGACGTTGAAATTCCTTCATTATACATAATGTCAAACTCGCAAGTTCTAAAAGGAGGAGCGACCTTATTTTTTACAATTTTTGCCTTTACACGATTTCCAATAATCTGCTCACCCTGTTTAATCTGCGCAGCTCGACGGACCTCGATACGTAATGATGAGTAAAATTTAAGTGCATTTCCACCAGACGTTGTTTCTGGATTTCCAAACATGACGCCGATCTTATGACGTATTTGGTTAATGAAAATAACAGTAGTATGTGATTTGGAAACAATTCCCGCCAGCTTGCGAAGTGCCTGGCTCATCAATCTTGCCTGTAGGCCGATATGTTGATCACCCATATCACCTTCAATTTCCGCCCGCGGGGTCAAAGCAGCTACCGAATCAATAACAATAACATCAACCGCACTTGATCTCACGAGCGTATCAACTATCTCGAGCGCTTGTTCGCCATTATCTGGCTGTGAAATAAATAACTCTTCGATGTTTACTCCAATTTTTTCCGCATACTCTGGGTCAAGTGCATGTTCTGCGTCCACAAAGGCTGCCACTCCGCCCAACCTTTGAGCCTCGGCCACAATATGCTGAGCTAACGTTGTTTTACCGGACGATTCTGGTCCGTATATTTCAATAATTCTTCCTCGAGGAACGCCACCAACACCAAGGGCGATGTCCAATGACAAGCATCCTGTGGATATTGATTCGATTTGCATAGCTTTGGCCTCACCAAGACGCATGATTGAACCTTCACCAAAACGTTGTTTAATTTGAGATATGGCGTCGTCTGCCGCCTGGAACCTTGCTTTTTGTTCGTCTACTTTTGACATATAAATAAGTGATTAATAAGGAGCACCTCTGGGAATAGAAAAAGGACCCGACTCTTACGCGTCCTCCTCATCTATATTGTACCCTATTGTTCAAGATAACTCACCTGAGTTATCCACGGTTCTGGATCAAAGACCACAGATCGCTGTATAACTGACTTTCTTGAATATCTACGCTCTGCCTCTATCACTAGAGTATTCAATCCTTCTCGCAAGTCAACATAGGCATTAAAGGTTCTATTTTCATCCACAACGATTGGCTCGCCATTAACATAAACACTTGCTTCGCCCTCAACAATTCCTCTTACATTAAGCTGTGCTTCGTGGGTTAATGAGTCATTTGCCGGCGAAAGTAAAATTACTTTTGGAGATTGAATGATTGAAAAAACCTGCCAGCCGATGTAGGCGAAAACTCCAACCAGCAAACAGCCAATACCGCTAAATCTTAAAAAATGATTCCACACAAAAAACTTTTTTCGCTCTACTCTTTGCCTTGGCGATCGCATCGGACCAATTAAATCACACGCCCCACACTCTTCCTCGTAAAGCTCCAAAAAATATGTTTCGTCAGCGCCCAAAGCACGAGCGTATGCTCTGATAAAATTTCTGGCATAAATCGGTTCTGGCAAATCTTCAAACCTTCCCTGTTCCAATGCTTCTAAATATTTTTTTTGAATGTGGGTTTCGCGCTCCATCATCTTCAAACTAACCGCCTTGCCACGCCGAAGTGCTCGCAACTTTTTTGCAAGCGTCTGTGGTTCACAGTCTAATTTTCGCATGACAAAAACCATAATTAAAAAATCGTTTCGTCTTCTTCCTCTTCATCGTACTCTTCCTGCCCGTCCTCTTCAACGTCGGCCTGGTCATCTTCCGAATCTGGAGTATCGTTGTCCTCTACCGGTGTCCATTCGTCCTCATCCTGATCTTCATCTTGATCGTCATCATCATCCTCTACAATCTCATCGCTGACCTCTTGCCTTTGTGGTGCCTGATGATTATTCTCTGGCCACTGGCTAACAAGAATTTCTCGTGCTTTGGCGCCATTAGCCTCGCCAACGACTCCCATTTGTTCCATTAAATCAATCATTCTGGCTGCTCGCGAATAACCGACCTTTAATCTTCTCTGCAAATATGAAGTCGAGGCCTTACCCGACTCAATAACAACCTCAATTGCTTCATTTAACATCGGATCTGAATCTTCCGAAGAAAATGCCGTGCCACCTGTACGCATATCTTCTGTAACTTGATAGTTATAATCTGGCTCGCCTTGTTTTTTCAAGAAAGCAACAACCCGCTCTATTTCATCATCAGACACGAATGCTCCCTGCATGCGTTTTGGTTTGGAAATTTGTGGAGTAGTCAAAAGCATATCCCCACGACCCAACAATTTCTCTGCTCCGGCTTGGTCTAAAATTGTCTTGGAGTCAACTTGGGAAGCAACTGCAAAAGCAATTCGAGTTGGAATGTTCGCTTTTATAAGTCCAGTAATAACGTCAACCGATGGTCTTTGGGTTGCAAGAATAAGATGGATGCCGGCCGCTCGCGCCATTTGCGAAATTCTCACAATCACAGCTTCAACATCACGCTTATTTTGACTCATTAAGTCTGCCAACTCATCAATAATAATAAAAATCTTTGGCATTCTGTCCTTACACTTGGCATTATAGGAATCAATATCGCGCGTTCCTGCCTTTGCTAGGTGATCAAGGCGACGCTCCATTTCTCGAACCGCCCACTTCAAAGCGTTTATCGCTTCCTCGACTTTTGTGATTGGCGGAATTAATAGGTGAGGAATGCCAGAATAAACCCCCATTTCCACCCGTTTTGGATCAACCATGATGAGCTTTAGGTCGTCTGGCCCATTTTGATATAAAAGTGAAAGAATAATTGTATTTAAACAAACTGATTTTCCCGAACCAGTCGCTCCAGCCACAAGCATGTGAGGCGCCTTATCGACCGCAACAATATTAACGCCACCGCTAACATCTTTTCCAAGAGGTGCGGAAAAATTTGTTTTGCGAGTTTTAAATACTGTTGAATCAATAAGTTCACGCAAGCAAACCTGACCAACTTTTTGGTTTGGAACTTCAACTCCTACCAAGGAACGACCAGGGATCGGAGCCTCAATTCGAATTGGATGGGCGGCGAGTGCCAGCGCTAAGTCGTTATGAAGGGCAACAATCCTAGAAAGTTTTACCCCCTCGGCTGGGCGCATAGCATACTGAGTAACTGTTGGTCCAACCCGAACGTCCACCACCTCAACTTCAATCCCAAAGTTCTCAAACGTTCTTCTGATCACTTCTTTGCCACGTTCAATATCACCAGACTTACCATCACTTCCGTGTTCTTGTAGTAAATCTAGTGGTATCTCCACTTTTCGACGGCGCTTGCTGGTCATTATCGATTCTGATTCTACCTCTTGATCTGGATCGCCAAGGCGATGCTTTGATTCTGGTGTTTCAATTTCAACCGCCTCTTCTTCAACCACTCCTTGTTCGCCCTCGCGATCGTCAACATACAAAACATTATCGTCATCCTCGTGTGGCTTACGTATAAATTGTCCAAGCGAAATAAAATGAGCAGGTACTGTCAAAACGCTTTGTAATGAAATATCAAAAATCAGAATAATCGAAATACAAAGGACAGCAAAAACAATTACAAACGATCCCCAAAAACCAAGCGAACCCACAAGAAGTTCGGAAACAAGCATGCCTGCATAGCCACCAGCCTTTGATAACTCAACTACAGTAAAATTTTCGTTTAATAAAAACAGGTTTAGCAACCCGTTAAATGCAATAAAAAATAATGCTATGCCTATATAATTTACCGGACCAAATACTCCTTTGCTGGGAAAAATAACATGCCAAGCAACAATGAGAATAACTATTGAGAACAACCACCTATCCCATCCTAATGCTTGTGCAAGCAAATTATCAACATAAGTTCCTGTCCCGCCGGCAAGAGCAAAAAATGAAAGTAGGAAAAAAGCAGAAATTGCCACAAGTGCAATCGCAATAATACTCTGTTTTACTCCGTCAGAAAGCCCTGAATTACTTCTAGTTGAGCCTCCGTGTTTACGTTTTCGTTTTCGTGCCATAGCAGTAATTATTCTATCATATTTACGTTTTGCTTCCCACGCCATTATTTACACAAGTATAACAATACGATAACGTACCTGCGGACTCTAACCGATCATGGAGGATCACATGAAACTCGAATTCGGAATGATGTGTGGTGAGGGTGGACGTTGCCACAACGAAGACATTGGCGCAATTTTTACTCCAGCCATGCTCTTTGTTGCCATAGACGGCATGGGCGGACATGAGGGCGGAGAGATCGCCGCCGCTATGGTGTACGAAGGATTTCGAGCCTTAACGCACCAAGATCCGGGTCTTGCTCTGCTGTGCCAAACAGCCGAGGCAATCAATGCCAGAATGTATGCCATGAACACCGAATCTGCCAGCCAAGACGAGAATCAAGGCGGGCGATATCGTGGCATGGGCGCAGTCGTAACAGCAATTTGGTTTGACCTTGATAGTGAGGTCTACCATCTGCACCACGTGGGCGACACCAGGGCATACGAGTATATCGATGGACGGCTCACGCTGGTGAGTGATGACCACTCATTGTCATGCGTCAAAGCCTTGTCTGAACGGGAACGTCAAAAGCACAGGCTAAAAAATATCGTCACATCGAGCTATGGTGCGCGAGAAGGCTTCGAGCACATGCTCGCAACCACATACAGAATAGTAGAAGGAATGACTATTCTGCTCTGTTCTGATGGTCTCACCGATTACGTTGACCCAGACGTGATGGAAGCGATCATAGCCAACGACATGGGCGCGCAGAAAAAAGCCGAGGCGCTCTACCAGTCGGCTATGGACGCTGACACCTGCGACAACGTCACAATCATCGTCGTCCACGTAATGCCTGAGGATCGTGACTGCAAAACAAGGTCAAACAGTGCCACACTCTGTCCGATCGAATAATGTACGTCCACGTTGTCCCCACCCAGCACTCTGCGGTGGGGATTACTGCATAAAATTACGATACTAGGATCACTACTTAAACATCCCACTACCCCTCTAGGAGAGCTTTTTGCATTTATCGAGGGCAAGCCATAATTTTTTATGACGTTGACACAGGCTAATTTTTCTTATGAGGTTGCTTTCGCACAACCCGCTCCTTGGAAGGAGAACCAGATGATGCGAAAGCAAAAGACGTTTATTATGGTGAGTAGCATGGGTGAAATGAACCCTACCGGTGCCTGACCCCAGAAACCCCAGAAACATAATTTGCCACATAGTGCGCGATCGGACACTTTATGGCTAAAATAAACAAACAGCCACTAGGCCGAGGTCGAAAAAATTAGGGTCAAGGCTCTATTTTTCAAAAATTGATCAAAAAATTGATCAAAAAGTAATAACTCGAGCCTCGACCTTAAACACAAAACAACCTCGTGGGAGGTTGTTTTGATAATGATTATTTATTTACGCGCTCAAGGTACACTCCTTCTTCTGTATTAACCTTGATTGTGTCGCCCTGGTTAATGAAAATTGGCACGCGAACCTTAAGACCATTTTCCATTATTGCATCCTTTTGAACATTTCCCGAAACTGTATCACCTTTTGATGCTGGCTCGGTTTGCGCAACAACGTATTCAATTTTTATTGGAATATCTACTGCAATTGGATTACTTTCGTGCATCACGACCGTTGCGTCTATTCCCTCTTTCAAATACTTTGCGCAATCTCCAACTATTGCTTCGTCAATGGATACTTGTTCAAAAGTCATTCCATCCATAAAATTATACTGACTACCTTCCTGGAAGATATACTGCATCTTCTTGTTCATTACGTCTGCAAACTTGAGGGTTTCACCAGATTTGTACGTGTTTTCAATTACTTTTCCAGTTGAAAGTGACTTCATTCTCACTCGGACAAATCCTCCGCCACGACCTGATGAAGAACGTGTGTAACTAAGCACAACCCAAAGATCGTCTTTTTCGCTTATTACAGTTCCACGCTTAATATCGGTTGGACCTGGCATAATACTTGAGTTTATTTGTGAACAAATGGAAGAAGGGCCATGATGCGAGCGCGCTTGATCTCTTGAGAGACTTTGCGTTGATGCTCAGAACAAACTCCACTTCTTTTACATGGAACTATTTTTCCAAATGAGGAAATATAACGTCGCAATAAATCTGTATTTTTGTAATCAATCACAGCATCCTTATTAACACAGAAAAAACAGTAACGTGAATTTTCCTTTTGTTTCATTGTTGTTATTTTTGACATACTAGAATGGGATATCCTCTAATTTAATTTCATCATTGGCTGATGGTACGTTGATGATTGGGGCTGAGGCGTCAGGTCCTGATCCAAAACTTGTTGAATCGCCTTTTCCGCCCAGCATCACCATATTTTCCGCTACAATTTCTGTTCGATAACGCTTTACTCCATCTTGACCTTCCCAGTCGCGAGTTTGCAAACGTCCTTCTACAAAAATCTTATTTCCTTTTTTCAAGTATTGGTTGATTATTTCAGCCAATTTTCCCCAAGCAACTATATTATGGAATTCTGTTTGTTCTTGTTTCTCTCCACTGGCATCCTTCCAAGTTCTGTTTGTAGCCACTCCAAAAGAACAGACCGCCTGACCACTTCCAGTCTGGCGAAGCTCTGGGTCTCGAGTTAGATTCCCAATAACCATTGCTTTGTTTAGTGATGCGCTCATATTAGATATTGGTTAAGTCTGAATCTAAAATGTCGTTGAGCTGTTTGTCCAAATCCTCGGCTCCTAGCTTTTCTGTGGCAATAACCGGTGATTGAGCCTTCTTAGCTCGTGGCTCTTTTTTAACAGCAGTACGCTTTCCTTCTGGAGATAACGGTTCTTGGTATGAAGTTGGCGTGAATGTCATGGAAGGAATTCCTTCTGGTCGCTTCAACACAGAATGTCGCAAGATGTCTTCACTAAGACGAAAATCTTGATCGATCTTCTGCAGGTTTGAACCGTCATGCTCAATATAAGTCAAAATATACGTTCCGTGACGTACCTTTTTGATTGGGTAAGCAAGCTTAAGTTTTCCAAGGTTTTTTGTTTCCTGGACCTGGGCACCAGCGGTTTGGAGCGATTTTGCAACACGCTCAGTCACTCCATCGATCTCAGAATCTGAGAATTTTGAAGGAATGATATATAAAATCTCGTAGATCATATTGATAGGCCTCTTTCTAGGAGGCAGCCTCTCGGCTACGGACTATTTATGAGTTAATGCCCAGATAGTAGCCGATTGGCTGGTTTTGGTCAAGATTTCATACTCTTTTTGGTCAAAATCATATTGACTATGATATTGTTTCATCACTATGCAAACCTTTGCCATTTTAGGATCACACTCGCGTCTAAGCCTTGCTGAGCTTAAGGCTGTTACTAAAACTGATATAAATAAGAGTTCTGATCAGTCGGCTGTATTTGAATATAATAAAGACTTACTTCACTTGCAAAATAAGCTCGGTGGCACGCAAAAGCTTGGCGAAGTGTTGGGAAGTGTTAAAGATGCCCAAGAAATTGAGGCTCATTTGCTAGCCATACTTAAAGATCAAGTTGGTGACAATAAGCTACGCTTTGGAATTAGTGTATACGATCTTGGTGACACTAAACGCACAAAAGAACTTCAAAAATTCATGCTTAAAGTGGGAATAAATTTAAAGAAAACAATTAAGCAGTCTGGAAGGTCGGCTCGATTGGTTACTGCCAAAGAACCAACACTTTCAACTGTTGTTGTCGCAAAAAATAAACTCATAAGCGACGGGGTTGAATTTGTCATTATGGTTGGTGGCTCTGAAATTCTAATTGGCGTTACAAAAGCTATCCAAGACTTTGAAGACTGGTCACATCGTGATTATGACAGACCGGCACGCGATGCTAGGTCAGGAATGTTACCACCAAAACTTGCCAGAATGATGGTGAACTTAGCTGGAGTTGATCCAAAAAACTCTTACTTGCTTGATCCTTTTTGCGGATCAGGAACAATTTTAATGGAAGCATCACTTTTGGGATTTGATAACGTGATTGGATCTGATATTTCAAAAAACGCCATTGATGATACTCGTGAAAACTTACAGTGGCTTATTGATCAAAATTATCCAGTAGCTGACCACACGCTCATCTGCTCATCGGCTGACTTTATGAGCGACAAGCTAGATAATAATCTAGTTGACGTCATCGTAACCGAACCATTTTTAGGAAATCCTCGTTCTGGCAGAGAGCAAGAAATCGAAATCACCCGTGGCATCAAATCACTATCTGATTTATACGAATCATCTTTTTTGGAACTTGATAAAATTTTGCGACCTGGAGGAAAAATGGTAATTGCCTCGCCGATACACTTTATAGATGATAAAGAATTTCCAGTTCCAACCATAGAAATCATGGAATCGCTCGGCTATTCTTTAGAACACGAACCAATGCTTTACAAACGCGAAACTCAATTTGTCGGCAGAAACATTCTCATTTTTGCAAAAAAATAGGCTAATTTTAGCATCAAGGGGTTGACACAACCTCTTTTTTGTGTTAACTTTTCATGTCCTTTTTGTACTTTCTTCAGTGTCTCAATCCAACCAAACAGAGGGAGTCAGCATGAGGAACATCCTCAACGTCATCCGTCAAATCTCGATCAATGTCTGGCACGGGATGTGCCGGTGGACCCCTGTGGTGGCTTCGGCCATCTGGGCGTTCACTGCAAAGTGGACGCCGGTCGTCTGGTCATACGCGATCATCGTGATCGTCTGGATCGGACGAGCCCTCTGGAGCACCACGAAATTCGTGGGCCGGCTCATCCGGACCACTGCAATCAATCCCATGCGCCAGAACACCAAAGTCTGGCTCTTCGGGAACATCTGGGGCGCAATCTTCTGCGCTCTGATGGTGACGGGATTCACCATCTTCTACGGACCGGTGGAAAGCCCAGTGCCAGAAGGCCCTGACATCGGTGGTGTTGACATCGATCCACCAGTGAAGCCTGGCGAGCCTGCCGTATGTGGCGACGCATGCGTCAAGGAAATTCGCAATTCGCGCTCAAAGCTCCGTGGCATCGAGAAAGAAGAATTGCGATATGTCCTGGAGGAATACAATAGCTACGTAGCGTCCGAGACCTGGCGCCAACGCGCACAGTCATGCCACCAGAACTACTGGGAGCACTTCCAGAAGGCAGAGGAGATCACGCTCTACCCGAGCGAACTCCTCGCT
This sequence comes from Patescibacteria group bacterium, assembly GCA_018896835.1. Lineage (GTDB taxonomy): Bacteria > Patescibacteriota > Patescibacteriia > UBA9934 > UBA9934 > UBA9934. The sequence continues at coordinate 25,483 of JAHILS010000078.1, forward strand.
GGCAAGGCTTTGATCGAGGGCGCTGGATGCAAATTCATTACCGCAACAAACGGCGACGGCGGGATCGGGCCAATGCAGATCACACACCCGGTATCTGGCCACATCAACGCCACCGCACGACTGCTTGGCACCACAAGCGACGGCGTGCAGTACAGGAGCGACTATCTGCACAACGTGCTCCTGGGCGCTGTCATGTTCTCGGACTTCGAGGACATGTTCGGAAGTCGTGGCGTTGGGATTCTCGCCTACAACCGCGGACCTGGAAATGTCCGCAGGGACATGCGACGCGCGGGACTCAACAGCTATATGCGTCGTGTGATCTCCGACTTCCGTGGCGGAATCCCGGAGCATGCTGGAAAAGGTGGCCGCCCTCGCGTATATGCGGACAAGGTTCTGGCCGGAATGGTCATGATGTACCGTGTCTCGCATGGGCTTCCGCTCGAACCACTCACCAAGCTAACACTCGACGACATTCCTGGTGCGGATCCATCGCAAGATGGAAAGGATCGCTAGGAAACTACTCAACCCCCGACCGCACTGCGGATCGGGGGTTTGCGCTATTAATCGTATAGAATTTTAGGATTTAAAATAATATGAAAGCATAATTCTAGTATAATCTTAGTTGCCGCGCAGAATATTAATTACTGATTAGTGGCTCACTTTGGGCCGATCGGACCAAAGTGAGCCATAGTTAAAATAAACATCTATGAAATCAAAATTTCTTAAATCAAACTCACAAACAACTCGTCTTCTAATTCGTATAGGAGATGGGTTGGAGAATATTTGTTTCACACTTGAGAACTCTCGTCTAGTTATGTCAGTAGGTATAGATGATGCAAGGACTATATTATGGCGTCGCGAACAGACAAGGATAAGAAGAACGATGCGCCAACTGAAGGAAAAAAAACTAATTAAGGTCAAAAAAGTAGGAAATAAGTACAATGTACTGCTGACAGATGAAGGCATGATCGAATACCTCCATCACAAACTTATTGATTGTAATGAGTTTGAAGACGACCAAGTCACCATGGTGATATTTGATATACCAGAGACTCAAAGACAGGTACGAAAACAATTACGTAGGTTTCTTGAAGAAGCATGTTTTATGCCGATTCAAAAAAGTGTTTGGATTTCAAAATTTGATTCAGGAGAAATATTGTCAAATTTTTTTCAATTAAAAGGTAGACAGAAATGGATCCGGGTATTTAAAGCTAAAAGATTATCTTAACAATCAGATTATCAACAAGATTGGCTCACTTTGGGCCGATCGGACCAAAGTGAGCCAATTGAATAAAATAACCCCACAAATTAAAACAAAAATCTTATACAAAGAATCAAACCCCCACTCTAAAGTGACAAACGTCGCCGTCTTGCATGACATATTCTTTTCCTTCAACTCGTAGCTTGCCAGCTTCTTTGGCACCGACCTCGCCGTTATATTTTACAAAATCCTCATACTTAATTATTTCAGCCCGAATAAATGCTTTTTCAAAATCAGTATGGATTACACCGGCTGACTGAGGAGCTTTTGAACCTTTTTGCACAGTCCATGCTCGTGTTTCTTTTTCACCAGTTGTTAAAAATGTGACCAAGTCCAGCATCTCGTAACTTTTTCTAATTACCTGGTCTAGTCCCGATTCCCGCAAACCCAGTTCTTGCAAAAATTGTTTAGCATCCTCATCTGGCAATGACACAAGTTCGGCTTCAAGCTTTACAGAAATCGGAATTGCCATGCGCTCTATTCCAAAAGGTGACTGCCAATTACCAGCCTTGGCTGTTTGCTCGTCAACGTTGACAACGTAAAGAATTTTCTTGGTTGTGAGTAGTTGAATTTCCTTGAGCGCTTCTTGTTCTTTTTCTGTCAGCTCAACCGAGCTGGCCATTTTGCCTTGCTCGAGAGCTGTTTTGAACTTTTTTAAACCATCAACTTGTAAAAGTAAAAATTGATCTTTAGTACTTTTTGCTTTTGTTTCGATGGAATCGAGCCTACGATCTACGCTTGAGAGATCTGTCATTGCCAATTCCATTTCAATAATTTCTGCATCGCGTATTGGGTCGATGCTACCGTCAACGTGAATAATCTCTGGATCATGAAAGGCGCGAACAACGTGAACAATCATATCTGTCTCACGGATGTTTGCTAAAAATTTATTACCCAACCCCTCTCCTTTATGTGCACCTTTTACAAGACCGGCAATATCCACAAACTCAATAGCTGTTGGGATGACCTTCTGTGAAGATGACATTTTTGCCAGCACAGAAAGTCGATCGTCTGGAACCTCGACAATCCCAACGTTTGGTTCAATCGTACAGAACGGAAAATTCGCGCAATCAACCTGCTTTTTAGTAAGCGCAGTGAAAAGCGTTGATTTACCAACATTTGGAAGTCCGACAATCCCTACTTTTAGCATACGTCACAAAGTCTACCTGATTTTGTGATTTTTTCAATCTCATCACCAAAAACCTCCGCTCTTAGAGGTTTAGTATTATAAAATTTTATCTTGGCAAATAAACGTATAATTGACCTGTCAATTATATTTTGATAAAAAAGAAGCGGTTTCGATCACCCCCAAACCCATGAGGACACCATGGATCACCTGATCATCGAAGAACTCCAGGCTTTCTTCTTCCGCGCCATGCTCCAGGGCTGGATCACGGGAAAGAAGGCCAAGCCGATCGAAGGCCTGCCTGGCTACAAGGGCTTCCGACACCAAGAGGATGCGGGAGGGTACAAGCTCCTGCTCGTCGACGCCTGGTGTAGTGGCATGGACGACTACTCCTCCGGCTTCACCACGATCTACACCTCTCCCAAGGACACCGACGACGGCAAGCCGATCTGGACTCCGGTCTGGACCATGAACTACATGGGTCACTACGATGAGGGGGAAATCATCGTCGTGATGGATGCGCTACGCCAGGCCTATCGTACCAGGCAATTCATCGGTGGCCGAGGACTAAACTCGGTCAGGTGTGGTAACTTGCGCTACTCCAACAGAACTGGTCATACGGCCTGCTTCGAATCCTTCGACGGCATCGAGCATGTCGAAAGTAGTAAACGCACTCCCGGCTTCCATGAATACTCCGGTGGGGTGCTCTTCGACCACAAGAAGAAGTAAGCGTCACCCAATTTCGTCATCCGTCCTTCGGGACGAGTCCGTGCCCTGCGCCACCACTGGCGCGGGGCTTATTGCTTTCAAATTATTTTTCATACTTTGGACGATCGTCAACTTTATGAAAAATTTATTTTAGAAAAATGCCTATTATCCACATTATTGATGTTCGTATACAAAATACAGGATGATGAACGGTCGATTGACAGATAGCATATTTACAGCTAATATTTGCTATCAGCTCTTTCTCACTTCCATCAACGGTACACCGTCAGCGTACCAAACCTCCGGAGAACGCCATGTCCTTCCTCATCGTCCTCTTCATCCTCATCGGTTCCATATTCGCGCAGGACCTGACGGTCATGCAGGCCCACAAGACCTACGGGCTCTTGGTGGCTACCGAGAGCTTCGCGGAGTCAGAGCTGTCGCGCCCGAATGCGACGGCCCTGTGCTCCAAGAACGTGCTGGCTCTCTACAAGTCCATGCCGTTCTCGCAGATCACCAACCTGTGCAAGCCAGAGGACGCCACCCGCGCCAGCATCCTGGCCTCGGCCAGGCAGATTCAGGAATGCGCCCAGGCGGGCGACACCGTCCTGTTCTTGTTCACTGGAATGGGCGTAGGTGGAGACTTTGGTGAGCCCATGTTGCTCACCTATGACTCTGCGTTCACTTCTGAAGCAATGGCAGGAACGTCCATCAGGATCGACGAGCTCACCTCTGTCCTGTCCAAGGACGGAGTGCAGATCATCATGCTGTTGGATGCGTCGCTCAACACCAAGTTCGACCTGGTGACTGACAGTGATCCGCAATTGATGACCACCGCGGGCCCGATCGCATCGGACGTGCCGGGCAAATACCTGTCTCTCTCCTACGCACCCAGCGTTGGAGTATGGCCACAAGATCCCGACCTGTTTGGCAACACGCTCGCGCACGCGCTCGGTGGCGCGGCCGATGCCAACAGTGACGACACGATCACGCCCGGCGAGATCAACCGCTTCATGGTCGAACAGATCAACACCCAAACTGGGATGCCCCCGGGCGTGCGCGGTGAGTGGAGGTCGGCGACCGAACCGATCCTCACGCTCAAGCCAGAACAAGAGCTGGCGATCGGGTTTCCCGAACCTCATTCGTGGCGACCGATGGTCTCGCCGACCGTAAAGCGCACGGCCATTATCAGCGGAGCGTCGATGCTCGCGATCGGCGGGGCGAGCTTCGCACTTTCCTGGCGGGCGCAGAAGTGCCTGGAGGAAGTCTGCTACCAAAACCGTGACGAGTACGACTCCGCGGTTTCCCAGCGCAATGCCTTCCTCTGGGTAACCAGAGGAGCAAGTACGCTCGGCGCAATCGGACTGGGCGGAGGTCTCGTCCTCCAACCCAACAGTGCCAGCTTGAGCCTCACGGCTCGCTGGTAAAATCGCACAAATAACTACGCCCGACCTCCCCTGGAGGTCGGGCGCTCATGTTTTCTGCTAAAACTATTTGCCATATAGTGTTCGATCGAGCACTATATGGCAAATTCTCAATCTGAAATTTATTTATTCCACTAAATCCAAAGTCTGACTGTCCTCCAGTGGCTCCAATACTTCATCCGTAACCAGCCCCGCTTGCAGACGACCTAATCTTTCGGTGATCAACACATTGTCAGGATTTAGCTCTAAAACTTTTTGCACTTCCTCAATCGCTCCCTCTATATTTCCTTGTTGTTCGTAAACAGATGACAAAAACCAACGAGCATTACTATAATCTGGTGACAAAGTTATAACATACTCAAATTCTGTTTTTGCATCATCAAGCTTTCCTTGTTGCAGATACAAAAATCCGAGCTGGAGGATCAAATTAGCATCATATGGATTATCTGCTTGTAGTGACCTTATTCTAGCAATGGCTTCGGAAAGATTACCTTGACGCTCATAGGCAAGTGCCAAATAATATTGAGCTGGCGCATAATCACTCTTTAAAGAAAGCGCAGTATTCATGGCGTCAATCGCATTTGTTAATGCGAGCAGTCTGGCTTGTATTGAAGAATTAGCTAAAGCCTCATCATCACCACTAATAATTGAAGCAAGAGCATCAGCTTGCGCTAAATATCCTTGTCCCAACGCCAAATAGTACTTTGGATTTGTGGGAGCAAGCATTATAGCTGACTGATAAGCTAATATAGCAAACTCGTCGGCTCCTAAAACAAACGGCGTGATCTCTCGGTAAATGTCTCCAAGCATCAACTGATTTTCAATAACATTAGGAGATAATTGCACTGCTTTGATTGCATTACCAGTGCCTTGGTCGATATAACTAAAAACGATTTCCGGATTGACCGATGTATCTGAAAGCAACTCTCCACTTTTATACAAATAGGCATAGGCTAAATTTCTAGCATATACATCGTTCCGCTTGTTTAAAGCTTGTGCCATGGTTAACTGCTCTATAACTTCATCAGCTGATCCGCCAGATGCACTACTAATAATCGCCTTGGCATAGACAATGTCTGACCCATACCTGGAAGCTGTTAAAAAACCGATCGTCAAAACACACAAGGCGCATATCATCCCAATAAATACAGCAAAAAATAAATGAACTTGTGACTTACCAAACACGATTCTTTTTTCTGACGTATAACCAATGCCAAGAATCATGGCGCTGAGCATCCAAAATATTACTTGCAGGGTCATGTCCGAAGAATAGAAAAATTGCGATATTGCTAAAGACAACCATGCCAGCGACAACCCCAAATACAACTGATGCTCAGCTCCTTTGCTATTTACAACTATCTTAAAGCCATTTACCAGCATTAGAACAAGCAGTAATAAATAAAAGAAAACTGTTGCCCAGCCCATTGTGGTTAGCATTGTTAGGATATGGCTTGATGATCGATTAAAAACTGTATCCCATAAAACTGAGTTATTTAAAACCTCTGGCTTGTATTTTTGGAAATTAATTTCGTACGTGCCAGGACCTGACCCAAATAACAATGAATTTTCTGACAAAGTCTGTTGCGAAATCTGCCAACTTGTCTGAGTAGTTGGCGCCAACTCTGGCGGAGTACTGAGGCTTCCTGGCGTGGAAACGAAAATAAATAACAAACAAGCGACAAGTATGGCTACCAATAAAAATAAATTTTTACCCTTGATAACTGTTATGCGATGTGAGAATGAGCTAATAAAGATGGCGCAAATAGCGATTGCTAGCAATGCCCAGAGCAACCAAAAATCAAGAGCGTAAAGAATAAAAATGGTAAATGGAATTATAACGTAGCTGGAAACTCGGGTGGCAAAACCGGTTACGCCCGCAAATAAACTCTTAGGCAATTCCTTAATGTTAAACAATGCTGACAGGGAAAGAGCAAACATGGCAGTGCTATAAACTCCAAGTGCGTTTGGAGCACCGATGAAATTCTGTTGTAAAATTACAATGTTAAAAAGAGATAATACTTGCAAAAGCAATATTATTGAGGCTGGAATAAGCAAAGCCTGGATAAACTTTGGAAGCGTTTCTTGACTGACAACATTTAATCCAACTAGCAAAAAAATTATGCATGAGCCCCAGGTTAATAGACTAGTATATTCCTGGCCCGACGACCCAAACCAGCTTTGGTATTGAGCCAAGGAAAAAATGGTTGAAATTAAAACACTGACAAAAAATGCCAGCAACAAGCCGTGAATCCAGGTTTTTTTTACAACTAATGCTTTTTGAATAACAAGTGAACTGGCCCATGCTAGAAAAGAGATAATAGAACAGAAGACTAATAATGTTTGCTTATTTATCTCCAACGCCTCTGACGTCCAGGGCAAATAAGTAATCGGTACTAGCGCAACTGCCAGTAAAAAGAAAAAACGGGCTATGAATTGCGAGAATAAAACGAGACGATGTTCTCGCCTATGCAAGAGATCATTTATAATCATAAATTTTACTCAATTGATTCAGTGACTTGTTCTGGGGCTACTTCAACAGTTGGCTCAACAACATCTTCTTCAACAACAGCATCTTCAACAACGGCATCTTCAACAACGGCATCTTCAACAGCTTCTTCTTCAACAACATCTTCTTCTATAACTTCCTCCTGATCAATCTCAACTCCATCACCAACAACTATTTCATCTACAACCTCATCAACGTCGGTAATATCTTGACTCCTATCCTCTGTAATCACTTGATCAACCGGCTCATTAAAGATTTCAACAATATCCTCATCGACAATCTCAACATTTTGATCAACGACGTTCTCCTCAATATTTTCTTCTTCCACCGCTATATTATCTTTTTCTACTTCAACATCTGGAGCGTAATCCTTATGATACGCAATTACCAGCCAATCAACATTTACACCATTAGTTTCAAGAGTATCCTTGATTATAAAGCCTTCCGAGTCTCTATTGATCGCATAAAGTGAACCAGATGGCGCATCGGCTGTCAAAAATACGCGGTAAGTAGAAAGATTATCAATTATTTTTTCAAAATTAGGGTCAATGTCCGCAAAAATTACATGCGCTCGACCATTCTGAAGCTTGATAGTACCGGAAAGCTCAATAGTTGTTTGTGGTGATACAACCGCATAAGCTTCTATTCGCTCTCCGCCATACGACTTAATATTTTGTACAAATCTGCCACCAGTCTTGATTGTCCCGTCCTCAGAAATTGACCAAACGTTACCAATCCCCGCGATCGATCCAACCGAAAGCAAACTTCCTCCACTCAAATTCACAATGCCAGAAAGATCAAGTGTGCTTGATGAGGCGACCTGAGTGATCGAATTATCAGAAAGGTCAGCACTTTGTCCATCAAAGTATGAAGGACGGACAAAAACAGAAATAGATCCGACTGTTCCCGAGAATGCTTCCATGGCATAACCAACAATTGGGCCAGACTCTGTCGCCTTCATGGCATAGCCTGGTTTGGATGAGGTTGTTAGCGGATCTCCAATTGAAATCGACCCGTTCTCATTACTGACATAGGTTGGAACTCGACCAGAAAGCGCAATTGGTACATGACCGTCAATATTATTTCCTGCTAAAAATCCGGGTTGAGTGGAAACAATGCCGGCAATTTTTGCGTCATAAGTAGTACCAGTTGATCGTTTTACCGAATCCTTACTGCTTGCAAACACCACAACTTCACCTGGCGCCACTGGCTCTGCGACTGGGAACATTTCGGCAAAGTCATATGAGCCCGATCCCCAACCAGACGCGTTAGTACGCATAAAATCTCCGCCAAGTCCGGAGGAACCATCGTAATAAATATATTTATCAGTCTGCAAAACTCCACGATCTGATGGATACAAACGACCCGAAATTGCCATGTCGCCGTCTTGATTTATAAATCCAACCTCTGTCTCACCCGTGTTTCTAAATGATAATTGATAGTTTGACGCGTCTGTCACACTATTTACAAACCCCATGGAAATATCCTGAGCTGATGCTCCGTCCCAGCCTGATCCGCGAAGCATTAGTCCATAGGAATTGAGTCCTGGCATAACCGCGTCAGCTGTACCTGTTGAGTCTAGTACCAAGTCTGTTCCGACCGATGTCATACTACCGTCTTGCGCTAAAACATTTATAGCCTGCCACTTTGGCTGAACATAGACATTAATTCTGCCAGTACCTGACAAGTGTGACTCTAAAGCGCGACCAATCACATAACCAACTCCATTTGCCTTCATTACAACGCCCGGAGTTGAAGAAAGTGTCAGATAATCACCTGCCGTAATTGCGCCACCTTCATCATTTACATTAATTGGAACCTGACCCAAAAGTGCTACCGGAACATACGCACCAGTCTCGCGCCAGCCTTCAAACCAATTTCCAATCACATTTGGAGATATAGAATATGCACCAATTATTTTGTCGGCATTGGAGGCTATAGTTGCGTTTCCTAATGAATCAATTCCTATTACATCACCATCTGAAAAATCCGCCATAACACCAGGAAATAACTCTGCATAATCACTTCCAGGAGACACAAGCGCAACGCCGCCACCAGTTCCTTCGATTGCACCTAATGGATCGCCACTGCCATCTTTTAGCAATAAATAATTACATGCATCTGTAGGGTTTGAATCTAAGCAAGCCTGTATACTTATACCCATGTTTGTGTAAGCATTTCCGTCATTAAAGAAGCTAGCGATGTAATCGGTTGTGCCGAATGCAGAAACATACATAGCTTGCTGATCACCGACTTGATTTACATACAGGGAGTACCCCGTACCAGAGTTCGTTGTGTACAGGGTGTTACCGGTAGATGCACCGTCTCCCATACTCAAGCTAACAAGTCCTGTGCTTGCATTAATAAAATCGGTCGCGCTGTTATCACGAGAAACATACACAGCACTTCCGGTTGTAAGAGTATCATTCACTATTGCTGTGATAAACCCGCCAGTCTGTCCGGTGCCATCAACTTCCAGTTGATCGTATACATACAAATCCCCTGATCCGGTTGAATAATTGGCGGTCGACGGCGTTGAACTATTTTCAACATGAACAGCCGATCCGAAAAAATATCCAGCATAATTATTTGTGCCACCCGACGCTGTGCCTCGCACTCCGTAACGATTAATACCGGCACTTTTGCTAGAAAAATCACCACCGTAGCCTGTTGTTATTGTGCCAGCACCGCTACTGACCTCACCTTGAACACCAAAAGCGCTCGAAATCGTTCCGCCTGATGACAGGACTTTGCCATAAACACCAACAACAGTCGGTATGGTTGATCCTACCCCGCTATTATATGCCTCAGAATATAGGCCATACATCGTGTTTTCTATTGGAGATACAGCTGTTGATGAATTAATTGCGCGGATCTCCATCCCCTTCATTATATTAATAGCCCCGGTGCCTGAGTTGATTGTAGCCGATCCGATTCCAGTTACTGCCTGATCATATCCCATACTTTCCACAGAAGAATTAGTCGTCTGGCTAAACAAGCCATAATAACCATATGTTCCAGCCCCACCAGACGCTGGCGTTCCCAAACCTGACACAGTCTTCATGCCATACGCGTCAGAGGGCGATGAACCAAAAGATCCATTTAATGAATGCTCAAAATATCCATCAGCAAATCCCCAACTATCGCTACTATATGTTAGCGTGCCAGTTCCGGCTGTTGCATCCTTAAATGTAAGAGTAGGATTTATGGAACCACTACCAAAATATACATAGCCAGTACTTGGTGCCACACCAAAAGTTGAGGCATTCGCTACCGTTCCGCCAATAGCAACGTCATCAGTTGATGTTGTTGCGTAGACCGTTGATCCACCGTCGGTCCAACCGATATCATTTAAATATGCAACTGTGCCTGATGCGTTTTGGAAAGTGATTGTTTTGTCAGAAAGTGTAGGGTCGGTTATAGCAAAAATTGTTTCATAATCATCGGCTGTTGCTCCTTCAAAAACAAGTGGTAATGCGCCAGAAAATGTCGAGCCAGTAAAATCGTTAGCTCCGGTGATCGTATTGTTTGACCCAAGACCAAAGAAACTGGTTGAATCAAGGCCGTCGAGCATGTCAGCATTCATGGCATAAGGGCTTGCAACAAGACGCTTTCGTGGAGTAAGAGTCTCACCGTCAATGGTCACCTGTAAGTAGACCGAGGCATCGTCAAAAATTGTTGTTGGGATCGCGGCAAACGAATCGCTTATGTCACCTAAATTCTGTGTAAATAATCCGTCCGTCAAAGTGACTGTTTTTGCAGTTGCGGTTGAACAGTCTGACGCAGAGTTTGACCAAAGACAGGTTCCAGCAGCTAGTGCGTCATAAAACTCAAACACAATATCGATTGTTGCGTCGGAAATCGGAACGCCGTTTGCATTCAAAATACGTCCTTGATAGGAAATCATGCGCGGAGGGGTATCGGCCGCAAAAACATTTGCATTATAAAATGTTGAGCTGGAAAAAATAATAAATAAAACCATCAAAACCTCAATGGCTTTTTTCCATTTATTTGTAATTATTTTTAGCTTCTTCATACTACCGCGTCCACGCACAACTTTTGTACGAAGACGTGGTGTTACAATGGAAACATTATACCGCGTTTGCGATTTTTTTACTTAGTGATACATCCACAGAAATAACATCAGGTTCTTTTTTGCTAGAAAAATCAATCGGTCGAACTTCCTGGTGTTCATATCCTGGCTGTTCGAACGTTAAAAAGTATTTATTTGGCCCAGCCATAAATGCATACTTTCCATTTCCATCAGTCACTGTTGATTCAATTAGGCGATTAAACTCAGGCTCAAACAAACGCACAACTGTATTTTTAAGTGGCTTTTGTTTTTGACCATCGTTTACGATTCCCCAGCCTTTCTTTTTTCGCCAGGCAGTTAAGAAATGTGTGATTGAATAAATTATAGTGTGAAGTATTACTATCCCGAGGCTTAAAATGGTCGGCTGAATAATCAAAATAATAATTGCTATTAACAATCCCGATAATGCGAGAACGTGACAAAAGATTCTTAAAAATCTTCTAAAAATAAGGCTTTTTGACTCGTGATACTTTATTTCCTGCGAAGGATCCATTGGAATGTTAGCCGAGATTATGACGTTTGCTTCGGTTACCTCGATGTCTCCTTGATCGTAAACATCATCAAATACTACATCCTTAGTTTTGCCAGCCATGTATTCACTTGGAAAAACAAAACCAGCTTTTTTAACTTCAATTTTATAAACGCCAGGCTGGGCTTTAAAAATATATCGTCCGTGTTTATCTGACACAGTTGTCTTTACCAGCTTTCCCTCTTTGGTAAATAACCTA
>JAHILS010000079.1 GCA_018896835.1 Patescibacteria group bacterium
AAATGGCTTCAGATATTTGAAAGAAGCAAACGCAAAAAAAATAAATGAGGAATTTGGTTATGAAGTTCCAGTTGATAAATCATCGAGGAGATACGATTTCGTAATTGATAATACAAAGGAATTGATAATCATTGAGACGAATTTTTATGGTGGTGGTGGGTCAAAGCTAAAATCTACGGCTGGTGAGTACAGAAATCTTTTTGATGTCCTTGATGGGAAATTTAAGTTTTTATGGATCACCGACGGACAGGGGTGGAAGACATCTGATCGTCCACTCGTCGAAACTTTCGAACACAATGATTATGTTTTAAGTTTATCTATGCTGGAAAATGGGATACTTGATTCGATAATTTCTATATAAAGCATTGCGCAAATACATAATAATTGTAAAAGGGTCAGGTCGGATTATGGACTTTTTGATTAATATTTAGGGCTAGGTTTGCTTAATCGGCTTTGATCGGTAATTTGTAGGCCCCCCTTAATTACATGCCTATTAAAAGATATGACTAAAAAAATTGAAATAGTAAATTGTGAGTTGTGTGGGTGTAAGCTTAGTGAAAAACAGAAGGATGCATATGGTAAGCCTGGAAATGAGAATTATCGATCCAGGCATCATCATTTTCCAAAAAGATTTAGAAAGTTTTTTTCAGAAGAAGAAGCTCGAGAATTTTTTAAAATTCCAGGTTATTCTTCTGTCTGCCACCTCTGTTACAATTGTCACGAGGAGTTAGTACATAATATTATTTTATCTCCGGATGCTATAAAGAAGTTAGCAAAGAAAATGAAAGGGGAGGATGTTAAGACAAGGATTAAGATTTTTGCAAAAATACTAAATTGATCTATGGCCAGTACGCAATTATATAAATGTAATCAATGCGGGAGAGGTGTGAGTTTGTTCCAAAGAGGAGAGAGGGAAACGATGATGTGTGAGATTATAGGCAAAGCCATGCAACAGATGTATTGCATCGATTGTTTTGAGAAATCAGACATTGAGCAAGGCGCGGAAGTTAAATGTGCACACTGCGGTGGACCCAGACTATCTATTGATTTTATTCTTCCTTGTGGTTGCAAAGATCATGGCGAGCTTATAACGGATGAATATTCGGTGGCGATGTTTTAGTTGTCAATGAAATGAGGTCAGGCCTGGATGATGGATGATTACATCTTTGATTAAATTAAGGATCATAATCAAGTCAAATAAAGTGGGGTCAGGTCGGGTTATGGGCTTTTTGATTAATATATATAGGCAGGCTGGGTTTTTAGAGATGGATCTTAGGATAAAACGTGGCTTTTATTGAAATAAAGCTATAATCACGCTAAAATATAGACCTATGACAGAACCAATAAATATAAGCGATAGTAAACATAAAATTTTAATTCTTGGCCCGCAAGGGAGTGGAAAGGGGACTCAGGCTCAACTGCTTGCTGAAAAATTGGGATTGCCAGCGCTTTCTATGGGCCAGCTTTTGCGGGATGAAGTATGCTCAGAGAGCATCCTTGGTCAGAAGATCAAAGATATTATCGATCAGGGAGAATTAGTGTCAGACGATATTGCTTTGGACGTTTTAAAAATTAGAATTCAAAAACAAGACGCAGAAGACGGATATATCTTAGACGGTTATCCACGCAATCTGGCGCAGTATCAAACTTTCAAAAACTTTGATGTGCCAACAGCGCTAATTGTAATAACCGTGCCAAAAGAAGAAACGCTTAAGCGTCTTTTAAAGCGGGCAGAAATTGAGGGGCGATCGGATGATAATAAGGAAACAATTTTAAAGCGTTTGGATATTTATCACCAAGACACAGAGCCGATTATTGAAGAGTATCGCAAGATTGGAATAGTAAAAGAAATTGATGGCATTGGCACAGTGGAAGAGGTGGCTAGTAGGATTTGCCAAGTATTGAATATTTAAATATGGCATTTATTAAGACACCAGCAGAGATTGAGTTGATGCGCCAGGGCGGGGCGATCCTTTCGCGTGCCTTGCAGGCGGTAGTGGACGCTGTAAAACCAGGAGTGACCATGAAGGAGCTTGATGAAGTTGGTGAGCAAGTATTGCTCCGCGAGGGCGCTAAACCCTCGTTTAAGGGCTATAAAAGTGGTGATGGCGTGCCATTTCCTTCCACCTTGTGTATCTCAGTAAACGACGAAATTGTGCATGGCCTGGGAACTCGCGAGATCAAGCTTAAGGAAGGGGATATTGTTGGGTTGGACATTGGCTGTTGGTATGAAGGACTTTGTACAGACATGGCAGTAACTGCTCCGGTTGGCAATGTGTCGCCTGAGAGAAAAACGCTTTTGCGCCAAACAAGGCTTTCTCTGGAACGTGCGGTTGAGGCAGTGCACCCAGGTGGTGAGATTGCTGATATTGCCAAAGCAGTTGAGGAAGTGATTGATAAAAATAAATATGGAATCGTGCGGGCGTTAACCGGACACGGCGTTGGTCACGCGGTTCATGAACAACCAGCTATTCCAAACTTTGTGAGTAATAGGTTTCCAGTGGTCAAAATTAAAGAAGGGATGTGCTTGGCAATTGAGCCGATGATTACTCTTGGCAGTGATCAAATTTCAACTGATGCTGACGGTTGGTCAATTCGTACCGAGGACGGGTCCGACGCTGCTCATTTTGAAGTCACACTCGCAGTTACCGAGTCTGGAGTAGAGATTCTTACTCCTCAGCCAAAAATTAATTTATGAAAAAAGATATTTTAAGCGTTATCATTGTACTCATTTTATTAGCTATTATTGGCGCATTTTTCTTCATGTTGCCAGAAGCAGAGCCAGCTTTTGGACCAGTTGAACTTTCTGGCGGATCAATTATAGTGGAAGACCAAGAGAGCGTGGATGAGATTTATCTTGCAGTTGAGCTCGTAGAGCCAGGTTTTATTTCAGTCCACGAGTCAATGGGTGATGCGCCCACAACCGTGGTGGCAGTATCGGGTTTGTTACCAGCTGGATATTATGATCATTTACTTATTACTCCAGAAAGTCCACTGACGCCTGGGGCTAAGTACATTACAATTTTGCATCAGGATAATGGAGATGGTGTGTTTGGCTTGCAAGACGACAAACCAGTTTCTGTTAATGGCGCAGTCGTGCGTCCCAGCTTTAAGGTTGGTGTAAAGTTAGAAGAATAATTATGCGTTATCTAGGAATAGACTTCGGACTTAGGAAAATTGGGCTCTCACTTGGGGACGATGGATCTAAGATTGCCTCACCAATTGAGACCGTAAAGAATGATGAACACATTTTTAGTTCACTCTCCCAGTTGGTTGAACACGAAGGCGTTGAATCTATTGTAGTTGGTGTTCCAGTTCAAGATAACCCGGCTTATAGTACAACTCAACTAGACTTGACCCACGCTTTTATTGAGGAACTGCACAAGTATATCAGCTTGCCAATCCATCAAATAGATGAGCGATATACAACTTCAGAAAGTAAACGTTTAAAAAAAGAATTCGGTGCTCAAGCGCCAGAAGATTCACTTTCAGCCATGATAATCTTGCAATCCTATTTTGATGAGTTAGGATAAGGACATGTCTTGGTCAGCTTTAAAAACAGAAGCAATAGTATTAACATCCGCTCCATTTCGTGAAGCGGATCGTCGTTATAGTGCGTTTACACGCGATTTTGGAAAAATTGAATTTATAGGGCGCGGTGCACGGCGTGGAAAAGCAAAGCTAGCTGCTCACCTTGAGCCTTTTGCGATTGTTGATTTGGAAATCATTAAAGGGCGAAGGTCAGTCACGGTGATTTCTGTGGAGCGAAAGCACGCCTTCCGATCACTTATGGATAATATTGATCATCGGATCATGACACAAGCGTCACTATCGTTGCTTGATAGGCATGTGCGAGAAAACGATCACGATGAGATTTTATATAATAATTTACTTGATTGGATGTACTTTTTAGATAGCCAAGAAAAAATAAGTCGCAAACTGCAAGTTTTGCTTTTAGGAGCTTTTCTGCTTCGGCTTATGCAACATCTTGGTTATGAAGTTGCGCTGGAAAATTGCGTTTCTTGCAAGCAGGGGATATTGCCTCTTTCTTTCCGGTGGCATGGCGGACGAGGTGGGCTGGTGTGCAGTGATTGTGTGCAAAAAGAGCCAGAAGAATGGTTTGCAGCTCGCCAGATTTTGGAAGAGTCAGTTAAGATTTTGCGTTTTGCCCGTGGTGCTGATTATGAAGATGTTGCTAAAACAGGGTTTGAAACAACGCATGTCGAAGACTTCGCTCGCATCGTCCACGACCTCATGCAATATCATCTACCGGTCGATTCACCAGTTCCGTTTTGGCAGGGGTTACAAATTTCTTGAGTAAAAGCTAGGAAACAGGTAAGCTATATCTATATTAAAACACTTTATGAATAGAATTTTTACTTCACAAACAGTTGGAAAGGTCGGCGAAACAGTCATAGTCGCTGGTTGGGTACATGCTCGTCGAGACATGGGCAAGGTTCTTTTTTACGATTTGCGCGATAAAGATGGGCTTTTGCAGGTTGTTTGTGTTCCGTCCGAGCTTGGAGATGAAAATACAGAAGTTGCCAATACTGTGCGACCAGAATGGGTAGTGCAGATTGAAGGCATTATTCAGGCCCGTGGTGCTAAGCAAATAAACGAAAAATTAGTCACCGGCACGGTTGAGCTTTTAGCAAAAAAAATTACAGTGCTTAACGAAGCCAAGACTCCACCGTTTGAGATTGATAAAGACACTGCTTTAGTTAATGAAGAGGTGAGGCTCAAGTATCGATATCTTGATCTTAGGTCTGAACGAATGGCAAAGAATATTAGAAATCGAGATAAGGTTATCACTTTTTTTAGAGAGTACATGCACAGGAATGATTTTGTTGAGATAGAAACACCAATTATGATGAAAGGGACGCCAGAGGGTTCTAGAGAATATATTGTTCCATCTCGTGTGCATGCTGGTAAATTCTATGTACTGCCACAATCTCCGCAGCAGTTTAAGCAGTTGTGTATGGTTGCGGGATTTGAACGGTATTTTCAAATTGCTCGTTGTTTTCGAGATGAGGATCAAAGAGGCGATCGACAGCCAGAATTTACCCAGCTTGATTTTGAGATGTCTTTCGTGACTCGGGAAGATATCCTAAAGTATACAGAAGAAATGTTCATTGAGCTTATTGAAAAGCATTTTCCTGAAAAGAAATTTACTTCAAAGCCATTTACTAGAATGACATATGCTGAGGCTATTGAAAAATATGGAACAGATAAGCCTGATTTACGGGAGGATAAAAATAATCCAAATGAGTTAGCCTTCTGTTGGATTCTAGATTTTCCTATGTTTGAAAAGGGTGACGACGGAAAGATTAATGCGATGCATCATCCATTTTGCGCAATCAAGGATGAGGATCAAGATAAGTTTATGAGTGGTGATGATCTATTCTCAATTCGAGCAAATGCTTATGACTTAGTTTTAAACGGATACGAGCTTAGCTCTGGATCAATCAGAATTCATGAACCTAAAGTACAGAAACGAGTATTTGATTTGTTAGAGATTGGTGAAGAGGAGCAGAAGGCAAAATTTGCACATATTCTTGAAGCATTCGAATACGGCGCACCTCCTCATGGTGGATTTGCACCGGGGATTGATCGCGTTGTTATGCTTTTACAAAACGAACCAAATATCAGAGAAGTCATTGCTTTTCCAAAAGACGGCAATGCCCGCGACCTGATGATGGACGCACCGTCTGAACTGCCAACATCAGCTCTCAAAGACGCGCATGTGAAGTTGGATATTTAACATGTCATCTCTGACTTGACCAGGGATCTGGTGAAGGCAAGGAGACTAAAGATTAATGTTTAAAGTATCAATTAGAAAAAAAAATAAGGACTCGCTCGCGCGAGTTCTTATTTTTAGTGGGGTTATCACCCAATGCTCTCTTGTCCCCATCTCATGCCCAGTCATAGATCCCGATATTTTCGAGGGGGAGGGACCTAAAATCTATTCGCAATCAGTCTTGAGACCCCTGCCTACCCCGCCTGCCTGCCGGTAGGCAGGGCAGGCAGGTCCTGTCGTCGGGGTGGGAAACTGGACCCTGTGGATAGAGATCCGATCTCGATGTGGATAAGTGACTCAGCTGTGGATAGAGATCCGATCTCGATGTGGATATCTGGATGGGTGGTTTTGATTGTGTCTATAGAATGGATGAGCCATAAATTAAATCAATTAATTCCAGCTTTCGCTGGCGTGCCAGAAAATGATATAATACCCGCATGATTTCATTTGAAACCAAACAAGAGGCGTTTGCTGGCCCATTGGGGTTATTGTTGGAATTGCTAGACAAACATGAGTTGGAAATAAAGGACGTAAACCTAGCTCAGGTTACTGATGAATATTTAGAGCGTTTGGCAAAGGAGACTGTTCTGCCAGAGGAAATGGCAGATTTTTTAGTTATTGCTTCGCGCCTTATTTATCTTAAATCAAGGGAATTATTGCCTTATTTAAGAATCGATGATGAGGAAGAAAAAGTAGAGGACTTAGAAGACCAGCTCCGGCTTTATAGATTATTTGTGGACGCTGCCGACCGGCTTGAGGCGCAGTTTTTAAAGCCAACCAAGTCTTATTTGCGACCTTATAGTAAATCGATCATTGAGGCTGATGGCGGATTTTACCCAGCGGAAAACATAAATATTATAAATTTACACCAAGCCTTCAGGTCACTGCTTAAACGCATGGAACCGTTTTTGGCTTTACAAGAAGTTTCCATGCAAAGAGTCAAGTCAATTGAAGAACGGCTTGACGAATTAAAAACTGCCTTGACTGCTAGGGCAAAGATGAGTTTTAAAGACATTGTTGCTGGCGCCAAGAGTCGGGTCGAAGTCGTGGTTAGCTTCCTGGCATTGCTCGAGCTTATGCGCCGACAAATTGTCAAAGTTAAGCAGAAAGATAAAGAAATAATTATTGAAAGAGTATGAATCAACTTGAACCTAAAATTGAAGCCCTGTTGTTTCTTAGTACCAAACCAATGACGTTTGCTAGGCTGGCAAAGCTTTTGCAAATCAAAAGTTCGGAACTTGAAGTAATTATTAAAGAAATGGCCGAAAAGATGAACGTGAGTGAAAGAGGGATCCATTTAGTAATATCACAAGACGCTGTTACTTTGGCCACAAATCCAGAACTTGCCCAAGAGCTATCAGATCTTACAAAAGATGACATGGAGTCAGACCTCACTCGTCCGCAGCTTGAAACATTAACTATTATTGCCTACCGAGCACCAGTTACTAAAGCTGAAATCGAACAGATTCGCGGAGTTAATTGCAGTATTATTCTGCGGAATCTTCTTATGCGTGGACTGATAGAAGAGCAAGATGATAAAGCAAAGCTTCAACCAGTCTACTTGCTTTCATCCAAAATGTTGCGCCATTTAGGCATCCACAAAGTAGAAGAATTGCCTGATTATTCCGAGCTTCATCAAAATGCCAAAATCGACCGTTTACTTGAGTCGATTATAAATGATCCAGAGCAGTATGCTGTTTAAAGTCATTGCTCAGTTCTTAGTAGCAGTATCTCTAGTGCAGATCATGCCCGTGGATGCTTCAATTTTGGAATATCGAGCGGGTCAGGGGTCGACTGAACAAGCAGTGATGAATAATCAGGAACTTGACTTTGCATATGCGTCTTTGCCTGTTGCCCAAAATCGCCAATATCCCATGAAGGTGAATGTAGATTCTTATGGGATTGTGACAACTGCCTATAGCGCTTTGGTGGTGGATGATGCTAGTGGGGCAGTGTTGTTTGAAAAGCATCCAGATGCCTTGCGTTCGATTGGTAGCGTAACAAAGCTCATGACAGTACTAGTGTTTTTGGAGCAAAATTCAGATCTTAATCAAATCGTTTCGCTTGATCCAAGTTTAGATTTTATTGGTGGTGGTATGGTTTATTTGGGTTATTTTAATGGAGTATCTCTGCGTGATGTGCTGGGGGCTAGTTTGGTAGGATCAGACAACACGGCCACCGAATCACTTGTTCGATTTTCCGGACTTTCGCAGGAAGATTTTCTTTCTCGCATGAACGCTAAAGCCGACGAGCTTGGTATGGTGCAAACAGATTTTTATGACTTTACCGGCATTGATGCCAATAACATGTCAACTGCCAATGAGCTAGTATTATTGCTCAAAGAAGCAGAGGCTAATAAGATCATGTCGTATTTCATGCAACAGCCGACTTATACTATTACTCAAGCGTCGGGTCGCTCCGTTACCATCCAAAACACCAATGGTGTTTTGCAAAGTTTTATAAACCAAGCGCCCTATGACGTTATTGGTGGGAAAACAGGATATTTGCCACAAGCTGGTTACGTCTTAATCACCACAGTTGAGAATAATGGAAATAGAGTGCATGTTGTAGTGATGGGAGCAGAGTCCAAAACCGCCCGTGTCAACGAAGCAAAAGGCCTGGCCTATTGGGCGTTTAAGACGTTCCAGTGGCCTGAGAAATAGTCATAAATCTTGCCTCCCAGCCATAGAGCCGGGATCAAGCGACTGTTAATCTCGATAATTGCCAGATTCTTGATCAGGCCAGAAATTATAAAAAGTAAATATTTATGCTCGACTCAATTGTTCAATTTCTGGAATCATTTCCTCGCGAGTTGGCGACTATTATTTTGTCGGCCTTACCAATTACGGAGTTAAGGCTGGCAATACCAGTAGCAATTCACACTTGGCAATTGCGACCACTAGACGCTTTGGGTTACGCGTTATTAGGAAATCTGATTCCGCTTGTGCCGTTATATTTTGGGCTAAATAAGTTACGATCAATCTGTGAAAAATATGCGCCATGGCTGACGCGCTTGATTGACAAGTCGGTCACCCGAGCCGAGCGTAAAGTTAGTGACAAATATGCCAAGTATGGCGCACTGGCGCTTTTCTTATTTACTGCCTTGCCTTTGCCTTTAACTGGACTGTGGACAGCCACCTTAGCGGCTGTGGCTCTTAAGATTCCTTTCAAGTACGCAGCACCAAGCATTATTCTAGGGGTAATCGTTGCTGGCATAATTGTCACAATCCTTAGCACCAGCGCCAGCGTAATGTTTTAGTTAA
Organism: Patescibacteria group bacterium; assembly: GCA_018896835.1. Classification (GTDB taxonomy): domain Bacteria; phylum Patescibacteriota; class Patescibacteriia; order UBA9934; family UBA9934; genus UBA9934. The sequence goes on from JAHILS010000079.1 coordinate 9,061, forward strand.
TTTCTCTTATGAATAAATCACAGATCGCATTATTTAAGGATAGGAAAATACGAAAAGCATTTTACGAAAATTAGTGGTAGTTTTCGGTTATTGATGTAATCGGAGCTCTAGTTGATTCCATGATCCCGCAGCGTTATTGGAGTGATCTAAAAAAGAAGCTTAATAACGAAGGAGGAGAGGTATACGAAAAAATCGTACAACTGAAACTAAAAGCTGTTGATGGGAAAAAATATGAAACAGTATGGATGCTGACAATGGGGTGGTGAGGATTGTTGAAAGGGCGTAACAAAAAACAGTATGTTGTCCTATTGGATAATATACTGTTTTAAATTTGAGTTATGATTATTAAAATTAGGATCAGTTGACCAACAAGAGCAGTTGGAAGTTTTATGTCGTGGTAACGGTTTATGAAAAAGTCGTGGAAGTAAAAGTGAAGGTCGTTGATGGGTTTAAGAAATTTAGATTTCGTAAGATCGTGTAAGCCAACAAGAAGATCTGGGAGAATACTGCCAGCAATAGCTGAGGTGAAAGCGAGTTCGGAGGTTGATCTTGAAATATGGATAAGGATCATTATCAAGTAAATAGCGATAATGCCGTCGATGGTGCCGTAGGTGAAAGCGCCTTTTTTCTTTTTGTGAACTCGTAAATTGTCAGAAATTTTACTATCACCATGCGGAATCATATCCAATAAAAAGTGTGACACAAATCCGATGATAAAGCCAAGGAGGGGATTGCCAACCGATATTCCAATTACCGCGCCAACGGCTGTGTGTGTGCTAAGTGTCATAATGAAATAAGTATAAGGTAGTGTGAGGGATAGGTAAAGGTTCACATGGGCTGTGTATAAAATATTTGCTTTTTTTTGCTAATAGATGAAAATTATAGTTGTTAATAATTATTAATAATTAATTTCTTAATATGTCAGGATTTGATAAAGGAGAAATGGGTCTCGTAAGTGAGAAACATGAAACAAAAGAGGGTGTTGGACGCGAACTTGATAGTGTTATTAAGGGACTCAGAGAATCAGCAGCTCCAATTGCAGAACAGCTACGCGGATTGTTTCCGCCGAAAGATAGAGGAGCATGGTTCGGTCGTGATGGTATGGCGAATGTTGACACAGAAGCATTGGGTGCATTTGTCTCTATGTTAGGAGAAGCAAAGAAAGAGGCAGAGGTATTGCAAGCGAATATTGCGATTGAGCGATCACATATTGAGGGAATTGATGCGACTGAGCGTGGTAAGAGGATAGCAAAACTCAAGAATGCTTGGGGTGATAATTTTGAAAATAAATACTTCAATCAAATTGAAAAGTTTATGCCGAGGAGCATGAATGTTACAAGTCCTACATCTGATTTATATGAAATTAATTTTGAACCTTTTCAATTAGATCTCTCATACGGTTTTGTTTCAGATGATGAAAAGAGGCGGTATCAAGATGTAATTGGAACCTTCACGATCATCGCTGATCAGTTTGCGGATGATTACTTTGGTGGAGAACCAGAAGGTACGATTGAGGTTTCATTAGATCCATCTGGAACTGTTATAGTAAGTATTGTAGAAAATGGGCAGGGGCTAGATAAACGATTTGCTGAAGAATTTACAAAATTATTGAGTACAATGTAGTTTTTATTAATTTTTTATACAAAAATCCTCCAATTATTTGGGGGATTCTTGGTAGCTGGGGTGGTTGATTATTACTTTGCAACTTGCCGTTATTGCTTCATGTAGTAATTAAACGATTGCGTTCTTCATCTTTTTGTCGCATGAATGGAGTAAGGTACATAAACGTCGTGCTATTTTTCATAAAA
>JAHILS010000080.1 GCA_018896835.1 Patescibacteria group bacterium
CGTGTAAGGCCAACAGGCAAGCAAGCAGAGCGAAGCAATAAGGACAGGATAGAATTCATGAAAGACAATCCATTCATAGTCTTGATCTCCCCTTTCCGGCGGAGCCGGACCCGGCTCCGCCGGGCTTCCTTAAAAGAGGCCGGGGGTGGTTGTTCGCCTTCATCAATTTTACTCATCGATGACGTCTGGACAACCGGAGCAACCATTGGCGCAGCATCAGAAGCCTTGAAGAAATCAGGAGTAGAAAAAATCTGGACTTGCACTTTGGCTAAGGGATGAGAATTATAAAAAGCCAAACTTTAGGTTTGGCTTTTTATGGTGCGCCCGGCACGACTCGAACGTGCGGTCTACAGCTCCGCAAGCTGGCGCTTTATCCAACTAAGCTACGGGCGCATTTAATTTGCAGTAATGTTTATATTTTATACAGCCTTCTGAGCATATCTGTCAAGGTCTCGTCTTCTCTGTCTAGGTTTTCAAATACATATGGAAGTAAGCTTTCACGGACCAAATTTGGATCGATATCTTCAAGCGGGATCGAAATCATTGGTCTTAAAACGCTATTAAAATCAATGTATAAAGTTTTAACAATCGGTGGCTCATAAACCAGCGCAAATTCTTTGATTGCTTTGTATTCATAAAACGCGTCACCTAGAACGATTCCCGAATCTGTAATGTGAACTTCCAAACGATCTGGATGTCGCATGGCATTGATAAGTACGATAATTCCAGTCATCAAGATAATCAGGGCAAATAAGTAATTAGCAGTAATTATTGTGAACACTAGAAGTGCAATTCCAATTACTGACACAATAATATACCACTGGCGGGACCGTTCGTGTGGTGGATATTCCCAGGTTTCCCAAGATACAATCGCATTACCGACGTCTATCACATCGTCATCTTGCTCAATATACTCAGGTTGTTCTTGTTGTTTGGACATAGCTATTATTCACCTATATTATATCACAAATCCATAAATGGACTTGATTTATTGTGCAATATCGGTTACTCTGTTGTGGCAAATTAAATTCGATCAATCAGTAGAACGATTAGATTTAGATACGATACTAAGAAGAGTCAAGGCTCTGGTGAGCTAAAAATGCAGGCTCTGACAGCGTAGTGTGATAAGTATAATTGTTTTACATTATGGAGAGGTGGCTGAGCGGTCGAAGGCGACGGTCTTGAAAACCGTAGTATCTGAAAGGGTACCGTGAGTTCGAATCTCACCCTCTCCGCCATAAAATCATCCCGTTTAACGGGGTGATTTTATATTTTGGGGTCAGGCACTATACTTTGGGGTCAGGCACCGGGATGATATTTTTTGCACATCGTCCAGGTTGTATCGATGATGATCAATGAGGTAATATATTGGTATATGATAAATCCCGAGATTAGAGAATCAAATGAGCGTTATAGGGAGAAACAGATGCTGGATAAAGAATTAGAGCAGAAGATTCTTGAAAGAATGCGTAAGTATGAGACTTATCCAGAGGTTGTATTTTGTCCAAATAAATCATGCGGAGTTCCGATGAAGGTTGTAAATAAATCCAATATGATTATTCTAAAGTGCAATATGTGCGGGTTTGAAAGAAAAATAATAAAAGTCTAATTCTATGGAGAATATCATCAAAATAGTCCAAGAACATGTTCTTGAAGAGTCGCAGAAATCAAGTAGCTTTTTTTAAAGCAGCTTATAAAGAGCATTTTGAGCCGGTTGTGAAATATGCCAAGCGATTGGCCAAAGAAGTTGGGGCAGATGAGGGAGTTGTCGAAATAGCTTCGTGGCTTCATGATATTGGCAGTATTCATGGTCACAAAGATACTCATCATGAATACGGTCGGGACTATGCGCAAAAGTATTTATCAGGGCTTGGATATCCGCAGGACAAGATTGACATGGTCAAACATGCTATCTATGCTCATCGTGGCAGTCAAAGTATTGCCAGGGAAACAAAAGAGGCCGAGTGCGTGGCCGACGCTGACGCCATGTCTCACATTTATGACGTTGTATCTCTTTTCCGCCTGGCGTTTAAAGACAAGCAACTAGAAACAGAAGACGCCCGAGAGTTTGTAAAATCAAAGCTAGAGCGTAGTTACAACAAGCTGTCAGACTTTGGCAAGCAGTTTGTCAAAGATCAATACGACGCTGTGATGATGGTTTTAAGTAATAATAATTAATTAAATTTTATGAAAAAAACATACTTTATTTTTGTTCCAGTTATTATTGCGGTAATTGCAGTGGCTGGACTGATGTTGATTCATAGAGCGCCAGATCAGGTGATTATTGGCGGGGACTCTGATGAGCATGGTTGTATTGGTTCGGCTGGGTATTTGTGGTGCGAGGCCAGGCAAGAATGTCTAAGAATTTGGGAGACTAAGTGTGACGATGCGCAGATGGAGTTTGAGATTTCTACGTTTGTGAGCGATTTTGGTGACCAGTTAGGAATTAATTTTGGAGAGCAGCTTGATGCTTCCTTTGAGTGGTTTACGGAGCAAGATGGAGACTATACGTCAGAAGCAGTTCAGGCCTTGAGTTATACAATCGATCCTGTTTCTGATGAGGTTTATAGCCTTATTCGAACAACACTCATGGATTTTGGATTTGAAAATGATCAATATAACGTATCATCTGGCACGGTGGTTGGAGCCGAAGGATTCAAAAGAGGCATTACGGTTTGCCAACTGCGATATGAGCTTAAGGTTGATGCAAATGGTATTGATGAGTTTATCGAAGGCGACCTAAACGATTATCCACGAAGTCTGACTTTGACTTGCGGGTTGCTTGATGAGATTGGATTGGATCAATAGTCGGTTAAAATAACCTTTGAAATTAAGATATTGATTTATTTGTTGTTTTCGGTTATCCTATCGAAGTTATGAATATGGAGAGGTGCTAGAGTGGCCGAATAGAGCACACTGCTAATGTGTTGAACTGTAAAAGGTTCCGTGGGTTCGAATCCCACCCTCTCCGCCAATTTTCACTTTTTGTGAAATCGTAAGAAACAGCCTTGGCGCAAAGCGCCTCGGCATGGTATTCCCCCGCGAGAATCCAGGCATTTTTGAGGGGGAACGAAAGCGTCCGCTCGGCAATGCGGAAGTTCGAACCAATCTTTTTGAGAAAATCCCGAATCCGTTCGGGATTTTCTTGTAAAGCGATATTTTCGGCTTGGTTGGCTTCTTTTATGAATTTTATTATGGGTTCGAACCGATTATCACTCTTTCGCTCAAAAGCTGATAATTTCTCTTCCAAATCTTTCTTTTCCGAAATTAGCCGTTGTTTTTTCAAAGCGTATTCCTCTTGCGAAAGCGAGCCGTCCAAAACCAAATCAAGCAAAGTGTCCAGCTTTTTCTTGATAGCGATAATTTCATCTCTCGCTTTTTGAGCGAAAGAGCTTTCGACTTGGGCGCACTCTGTTTTTTCTTTTTCAAATTGTGCGATTGACGCATTTGCCCA
>JAHILS010000081.1 GCA_018896835.1 Patescibacteria group bacterium
ACTATGAATGGATTGTCTTTCATGAATTCTATCCTGTCCTTATTGCTTCGCTCTGCTTGCTTGCCTGTTGGCCTTACACGTTTAAGTGCGTGCAAAACTGGAACATCAAGCTCTGAGCCTAAAAACTCGGCAATCATCACCGCCTGATCAAATCCACGTTCACACAACTTTCGATTGTGAAGCTCAACTGGAACTAAGGCCTCGATCTGATGAATATGCACAAAATGTCGCAAAGTTGAGAGCGATGGACGTAATTTTCTTTGCATAATCTCCCAGGCGCTTTTGTCATAATCGTACTTCCAGGCACAAATTAGTTCGCGAGCAATTGAGTCAGCATATTGCCAAAAGTAGACGTGATCATCTTTTTGATCAATCTTCAAAGAACCTGGTTGCCAATAAACAGTGCAATCGTCACACAATAGTGAGCCTTCTTTTTTACAGCCAAAACAAAAACGCGGGAAAACCGCGTTTTTAATAATTTTTGACAAATCCATTACTCCCACACAAAATCATCTACCAACCAGCTATCTCCTTCTTTAACAAGCGTAACAGCCATTGTCTGATAACGCACTGTTGTGTTGGCTGGGCTTTCGATTGACTCTTCGCGTTGCGTTAAAACCTCAATCTTTTCTAGTGAATCAGTAGCCGACACTTGATCAACAGACAAAATATGGGTTGAAACTCCGTAATAAACACTATCATCTTCTAATGTTGCGTCGTTGATTATTTTAGTTAGTCGTTGCTTTAACGAGGAAGAAGCAATGTCCATAACTGACTGAACATTCTCATAACTATTTTGATTTGAAAAACTACCAAATCTTTCAACAAAAACTCTGGCAATCGTGGAGGCAGACTGTGGATATGCTGAATAATCTAGAGAAGGAACGACCTCGCCGTCGATAACAACCTGCTCAGAATCCTGGGCTCCAGGCACCACACTGTCTTTGTTTGGATAAAGTATCCAAGCCAAAATACATACTAAAGCAATGATGATCACCACAGCAACACTGATTTCAATTTTTTGTTTTCGTTCCATAAACAATGGTTTAGAATTTTCTTATTTCTTGGCTGTAAACGAATCTTCAAACTCCTTTCGCGCTCGCTCAATCTCCAAAAGCTGTTCTGGATTTGTGGTAATAAGTTGATCCTCATTATAAGAAGCAACTATTTTTATGGCAGCATGTTTGTCGCCGGCAAAGAAAATCCCCTCTCCGATAGCAGCTTCTAAAAGCAAGTAACGCTCGCTTTGTGTTAAGTGGAAAGTTTCAGCAATCAAATCAATTCCGGCTGGCGACTGCTTCATGAGCAACTGGATAGAGGAGTTCGTCACGATAGCCAAACCGTATGGATTGCGCAAAAAGTCGTTAACGTCTTGGGTGATTGTCGTCACTCCCAAATAATATTTTCTAGCCCGTTTAACTAGCGCGAAAATAAACTTAGCCGAGTCCTCATGAGTCATCAGCCACCAAGCTTCATCAATCATGAGCAAACGTTTCTTTCTACTTGATCGGACAACGTTCCAAATGTAGTTAATGATTGTATAAATCGCCATTGGTCGCAGTTCGTCTTCCAAATCACGTACAGAAAAAATAACGAGCTGGTTTTCCGTGTCCACAGTTGTTGGAGAATTAAGAAGTCCGGCAAAAGTTCCTTCAGTAAATTTCTTTAATCTTTCCACCAAATCACCAGAGCCTTCCATGCCTTCCAAAATCTCTTGCAAATCTTGCATTACTGGATATTCAACGCCATCGAGCTTCTTTAAGTCAGGAGTAATGTCTTTTTTAGCATAAGCTTCTAAGATCGCGCGGTCTAAAGTTGAATCTTCGGCCGGCGTAAAACCTAGTTTGTCTGACTCACCGATTGGTTGACCAATCATAATGCGAAGCAATCCTTTGATGGTAATAACAGCGCTGCGCAATATGTCTTCAATGCTTGTTTCTTCACCCACAGCCCGTGGCAAATCAAATGGGTTGATTTTACTTTCAGAGGCAAGCGACACATTTACATATGTCCCGCCTACAGCATCGGAAAGCGCCTTGTATTCCATTTCCGGATCAATAACTATCACGTCGGTTCCCATCATCATTGTGCGCAAAATCTCCAACTTAACAGCATAACTTTTTCCTGCTCCAGACGTGGCAAACACCACAGCGTTAGCGTTTTGCAAAGAAAACCTATCAAACAAAACCAAAGAGTTATTATGACGATTAATGCCATACAAAATTCCGTTGTCGCTGGTCAGGTCAGAGGAAATAAACGGAAACGACGAAGCAATCGGTGACGTACTCATGTTAAACGTGATCATCAGCTCATCGTTTCCCAGTGGTAACGTTGAGTTAAAGCCTTGTTCAGCCTGATAAAATCCACGTTTTGTATAAATTAGCTTTGAGCCAAAGATTGATTCAATTTGGCTACTGCGCTTATCAAGCTCCTCTTTAGTGCTAGCGTAGAGCGTGATGTAAAAAGCAAATTGGAAGAAATGTTCAATACCTTGGGTTAAATCGTCGCGCAATTGCTCAACGTCACGCAAAGCTGTTTCTCGAACTGGATCACGTGGTGCTCCTTTTTCATTATCTGAAACTATCTGAGACTCTAGCACACCTGTTTTGTCCCTAAGTTGCTTTAAAATTATTTCAGCTGGGATTGGATAAAAGAACATGCCAACATCAATCGTTCCGCTGTAATTAATAATTGGTGACGCCCAACCCATGTTTACGTAACGTGGGTATGTCACGATAAACATTGTCCGCACAAAAGTGTCTCCAAGTTTTAGAAAGTCAGCATTGACCTGAAAAGATGCCGGGGCTATCAAATCACGGACAGTAATAGTACCGCGACGATACATGAGCTCTTCTTGGAGAGTTTTCTTTTCCTGCACCGCCCTCTCCTGCTCTGGAGTAAGCGTTTGCTTTTTTTGCTCTTCTTTTTTAGGCTCTCGCTTTTGTAATTGTGTTACATCTATAGACATATATAAAATCAAAATCCTTGTTCAACGCGCAACTCATTTATGTTAGCTAATTCTTGAGTATCAAATACGTCAGGATTGTATACGCTGTAATAAAGCTCAATGAGTCCTTGGGTGTCTAACATCACGTTTGGCAAACTCATTCCTGTTAACCCATTTTGGATTACTGAAACGCGTTGTAATAAAGCGTCGTGGCGTTCTTTAAACCTTGTTTCGTTTAGCTTCACAACCGACGCCGGCATGATCGCTGCGGAAAGTTTGGTCATAAAACCTTTCTTTTTGTCAGTTGCTGGGTCGTAAGGAACAACAACAAAAAATCTTTTTTGCATTATCTCACCCAACTCAACTAACTCTTTAACAAATCCACGATAATCTTGGATTTGAGTTTTTAGCAAATCATTTTTAATCGTTCGCTCCTGCTCTTTTAACGTTTCCATGTAAACGTCGATATTGATTTTGCGCGACTGAATAACAATTTGGATAGGATGATCAATACCGTTTAAAAACTGCATGTAAGACTGGACTGTCGCGTCCTGCTCTTCCTGACTTTTTAGCGCAAAGTTCATGCTCGATACCATAATTACAGCTCGAAGTGTGCCATCTTTTAGCACTACTGCATTTTCTCTGATCTCGGCAATATCTAAAAATCTTTGCGTTGGCGGTCCAACTTTTGCTTTGGCTAATTTTTTTGATTGCATTTCTTGAGTATTATTTGCCATAATTTTCTTGATTTTGCGGATTATAAACTCCCCCGGTGTTCACAATGAGTGCCAGTTCTGACAAACGTTTGCTCTCTGGCAATACTTTGTGAACAGCAACTTGAGCAGGGGCTTCTTCTTCTTTTTTCATCTGCGTTCGTACTTGTGACTCTGTTAAAGACTTATCCCAAACCCGAGCCATTGGCTTTCGTAAAGTTTGGATCATGCTAAGAACAACAAAATGAAATGGCTGGCCATTAACTTTGGCAAAAGCGAATATTATGCCAGCGGCGAGTATTGGCAATCCAAGCAAAAGAACAACAATGATGTTTAAAAATATGCGATAAATAAGAAAATCAGTCATCAGCGTTACCAACAAAATCAAAAATTGACGCATGGTAATAAACCCAATAATTTTTGTTTCAACGTCCAAAAATTGTGGAATAACAAACTGTTCTGGCATAAATGTATTATAACATGTAAGGGACAGCGGGTGGGAATACTTTTCTAAAACCGAATATCATCATTGAGCTTCACAATAGCTTCAATCTCAGCAGCGTTCAAACTCGCCTCGCCTTTATTTCGACGAGCTGTTGCCACGTCAGCCACTGGAATACCTTGCAAAAGCGCTTCCTGCACCAATGAAATATACAAATTTTGTAATGGGCTTTTGCGCAAGGCCATAATTCCCTTCACTCTTTGCTCATAATCATCTTCTTCTAAAAGCTCCAAAGTATTAAGAATTTTCTGAATGGCTTCTTTTGGATCTGATGACAATCTGCGAAATTCAACAATGCTCATTGTTCCAAGTTCCTCAACTGGCCCAATAAGATTTGAAGAAAAAGATATGTCAGCTACTTTTGTTGGCGCATCACTATTTTTCAACTGTAAAGTACTTTGAACACTTAATTTAACGACAGCTTTCTTAGGCTTTGACCTTTCTTGAGCTTCACGCAAAGCACCCGTATTAATCTTTTTACGCGAAGCAGACAATTCCTCTTGCTTTGTATGAGCAGCACTCACTCGAGCTGTTGGCAATACAGGCTCAACAGAAACTCGAGCAACTGTTTTGGTAATAGCTGCGTGGCGATCATCAAGCAAGTGTTGTTCTTGTTTTGCAACATCATTTTTCTTATCAACAACAACTTTTTTTACCTGGGGCTTTTTGTGCAACTCGTCATACCCTGCCTGCAAAATCTTGAGGATTGGATAAGTACTCTCCTGCGTAATACCAAACTTAGTTACAAGCAATGCATTTGCTCTTTGCGAGTCAAGCATCCCTTTAACGTATGAACGCGAAAGTTCAATGGCTGACTGCTGAGTTTGACGAGCTTCTTTAAACAATGGAAATAAGGCCTGAGCGGTTTTCTTAATTATATCTTCTTGTTTTTCTGCCAAATCATTAGGCACAGCTGACTGGGCTAATATTTTCTTATGCTTGGCAATTTCCTGCTCTTCAAGTTCATGCATTATCGAGCCAGAGATAACTGGCACCGACGTTGTCAGGGCATGTGGAACAGCCTTAATAGCAAGCAACTCACGCTGACGCGTAGCCTGTTTGACTGGTAGTTGAGACTTCACACTTTCAACTTTTGACTTTTGACTTTCATCTTGAACATCCTTATTCCCCTCACCCCCATCAAGCCCGAGCTCGCTGGATCCTCTGGCTAGCCCTTCCGTAGCCCCCAGGCGTAGGAGGGTTAAACCAGAGGATGACAAAGGAAGTTCCACCAAAGGATCAACTGGTTTTTCTTTTTCACCCTCCCCAAACCTTTCATCCAGCATCTGGAATAATTTCTCTGCTTGCTCGTCGGTCATTTCCAAGCCTCCAATGGTGATTGGTCGCTTCAATAACGTCAGGGTCGCCTGACGGTTACGCTCCTTACTTATGTACCCTTTTGCTAAAAATACAAAACGCTTTTGCAAATGATCAGGCAAATCAAGCCCAATTTCTTTCACAAAAGCGCCCAGCTCATCTTCTGGTTGTGGTTTTCTTATCCTTAAGCTTGGATAAGACGCGACATCCCCTCCCCACTGCTTAATAGAAACATCAATGCCAGGAATAAACTCCAAAAGTGGCAGTAAACGATACCCAGCCAAATCACAAGCAACCTTTTTGGCAATGTCCGGCTCAAGCCCAAACGCCTTACCCAAAAACTCAGGCATTTGCTCCACCTGCAACTGATCGCGAATGACAGCTTCAGCTAATTGTAATAACTCTCCCAAACGATCTTGTGGAATTTTGTAGGTTTCGGCCAGGCTATCTAAGTGATCATAGATAGAAACATCGAGTAAGAAATCCTGAACCTCAGATAATTGTCTAAATCCTCCGTTTGGCATGGTTTACATTTGTAAGCGAGCTAGATCAATCGCTCTTTGGTGCTTTAAAAATTTGCATCTATCATCAGCCTTTCTGAGAGTAAT
>JAHILS010000007.1 GCA_018896835.1 Patescibacteria group bacterium
CTGATTACCATAGCTTTCGCCTTAGGCTTCCAGACAGTTCACCTCGTTTCATTCCGATGTCTCCATCGGAAGCTGCGTTGGGCTCTCTTAGAGCGTGCCACAGCCAGTTGCTCTGCCACTGAGCTACCCCCGAATAATTATCTTACAGTGCATTTGTTCAATGAATGCAGGAAAAGACTATCATAAACGCTAAATTTGTTCAAGCTCAATTTTCCACTTATTCACCTAAAACCACCTCGTATATTGCTATTTTAACTTATCAAGCTCAAGGGTTTGGTTGAAATCGATTTGTTTAACAAAATCCTCAGCATGGCTCACGACTATCAGGCATCCCTCAAACTGATCGATGGCTCTGGCAATAGCTGGTAAATGTCTAAAGTTGATGTGGTTGGTTGGCTCGTCAAATATAAGTAGTCCTGGCTCCTGCAGTACAAAACGAGCAAAACATAGTAACCCTTTTTGCCCTTCTGATAATGCTCCAACCGGAGTTGCTAGCGCGTCGCCGTTTAGTAAAAACTTTGCACCAGTATGACGAATTATTTCATTATCTGGTTTTTCCATTACCGAAGCGAGTGAAGCGTACGCGGTCTGTGAGAAATCAAGTCCAGAAAAATCTTGTTTATAATATCCAACCTTAACGTCCGGTGAGATAACCGCATGAGGACTTTTGTTGTCTGATAGTGTACGTAATAATGTACTTTTGCCAATTCCATTTGGTCCAGTAATGAGCATGTGATCTTTTCTTTTCAATACAACGTCAACGTCTTTAATTTCTGCCTCATGATCTTTAATAACTTTAACTTGGTCAACACGAACGATGGCGTCTGTATAATATTGAGCTGGAATTTGAAAATCAGAGATTGTACGATCGTCACGCTTTACGTCCACCATATTTTCTTCAGCTTCGGCTACTTCTTCCTTTAATTTACTTGCCAGCTTTCTCATTTTTCCACCCTTGTGAGCAAAGAAGTTAACCTTGTCTTTTCGGTCTTGAATTGTTTTTAATAACTGAGCGTTTTTTGCTCGATCACGCTCGACTCTGGCGGAAATCTCTTCTACAACGTCAGTATAATTACCGTCATACTTATCAACCTGACCTGTGAAAACGTCCAGGTTTAACACACCTTCAGTAAAGCTGTTTAAGAAGTCAGCATCATGGGAAATAACAAGCGCTGTTTTTGGATACATGATTAAAAACATTGTCAGGTGATCGATTCCGTCACGATCTAGGTTGTTGGTTGGCTCGTCGAGCAATAAAATATCTGGTTTTTGGATTAGGGCAAATGCTAACAGCAATCGCGCCTGCTGACCGCCTGATAAGTCACCAACAGTTTTCTCGAGTTTTACTTTTAAGTTTACAGCTTCAAGAGCCTCAGCGATTTGTTTATCAAGGTTGTAAGGTACTTCTTGGAACGCGTGGCTAAAATAGTCACGTACTGATTTTGCAAAATATTCACGCTCCATCACCTGCTTGGTAATTGCAATTGTAGCCCCGGCAGATAAGTGAATATTGCCCTTGTCTGGCTTGAGCTCACCTGATATTAATTTAAACATTGTGCTTTTACCTGCTCCGTTTTGACCCATTAAAGTGAGTTTTGAGTTTTCGCGAATTGAAAAACTAGCTTCACGCAGGATCGGCTTTTCCTTGGTATAGCCAAATGTTACATCTTCAAAACGGACGACAACGTTTCCTTGAGTCATATTTGTGCAATTTTATACCAGATTTTCCAAAAAATTACCAGACCCAAACCCATAATTGTAATTCAAAAAATAAATTCTGGGATTTTATCTGGATAAAAACTTTTATTAACAAGATAGCTAACCCCAAGTCCAGTTCCATTATATATTGGCAATTCAATTATCTTAGCACTCACCTTTTGCGCTAACATCTCATGCAAAGACTTATTTTGTGTCACGCCACCGTCAATAACAATCTCTTCTACCTTAATTGGTAGCTGACCGATAATTCGAGCAATCTTGTCTGTAAGTCTATCAAGATATCGCTCTAACTCGTTTGGAATATTTAAAAGTTCATCAACTTCTTTTCCAACATTCTCTATCTTATATTCAAGCGCCCAAATATTATCAGTGGCATGAGTATTGACGGCGACCGATGGATAAAAAGGATCTTTAATTTTTTTAATATCGTCAACTATTTGCATTAAAAAAACTCCAGTTCCAAATGTTATCTTTATGCACCCAACCTCTGCCTGACAATATTGTTGAGCACAAAACATACTTGACTGCTGATCCCCGCATATCGCCAATATCGGAATCTCAAG
>JAHILS010000097.1 GCA_018896835.1 Patescibacteria group bacterium
ATGCTTGTATTACTGACGGCAAGGGAAGTTACACAAACTTCCCATGTCAATACAACGAAACCACCTGCGCCTTCCAGCCAAGGGTTCATATCAGAGATAACTGGGGATGGTGTACTGGGAGTTGTGGAGACGAGGGGCAGGATGGGTGTTTTGATGGTGATGGATCGTTAAGTAGTGGCGATTGGACAGATCATTGTGATTACACAAATTTATCTTATGATCCATGGGTAAGCTATGACGGAATTATTTATGTAGAGGAGTAATACTTAAGTTAGCGTGAAATTTGTTTATTGTTGTTTAGATGTATGAAGAGAGATATCAGAGAATTACTTAGAAGAGTACAGATGGATTTTGATATGCGTACTAGTGGAAAATATGATGAGCAGATTGATAGAGACAATATAAAATTTTTACGTATTTTTGTAGATAAATATGGTTGGCCTAAATCTAGCGAGTATAGCGAGCAGGTAGTGAATGGGGCATGGCTTCTTGCTCAGCATGGTGGGTTTGATGTTGACCTGCAAAAGCATTGTTTGAAGTTAATGAAGGAATTGGTAGATATAAATGAAGTTTGTCTAGAGCACATTGCATATCTGGAAGATAGAATACGAGTAATAGAAGATAGAAAACAGTTATATGGTACTCAATTGACATTAAAAGATGGCAGATTAGTTCCAAAACCTATATATAATCAAAGTAAGGTCGATGATCGAAGGGCGAACTTTAAACTCGGATCATTGGACGATTATATTCAAGTTATGAATGAAAATTATAAGAAAAATAGATAAATATCAAAAAAATAAACAAACAAAAAAATCAGCTAAACCCAGCTGATTTATCAATTTATCCCCAGAAATTACTAGTTCTAAGCGTAGGTAGTATCATAGTTCGTCGACGATTAGGATTATGGACAGAATAGACTGAAGAATGCTAAACTATTTTATATGGAAAAATTTACAAGAGCTCTCATAACTGGAGGTAGTGGGTTTTTGGGAAAAGTGATAACTAAGGAGTTAGAAAAACACGACATCGAATCATATGTGTTTGATTTAGATTATTCAAATAATCAAAACCATCTCCGAGGCGATATTACAAATTTTCATGATGTAGCAAGTGCAGTGAGAGGATGTGATGTCGTGTTCCATATTGCAGGATTGCTGGGAACATCAGAACTCATTGAAAAAAATATTGACTCGATAAATGTTAATATAATAGGAACGGTCAATGTTTTGGAAGCTTGTTTACAGAGTGGTGTTAATCGTGTCTTTTATCCAACTAAACCCAATGATTGGATAAATACCTATTCGATAACAAAGAAAGCTGGTGAAGATTTTGCAATGATGTTTTCTGAGATCCATAATTTGGATGTAAGAATTTTGAGGTGGTTAAATGCTTATGGACCTGGACAAAAAGCTGTGCCAGTTCGTAAAGCGATACCAGTTATGATTACTCAGGCACTCTTAGACCAAGATATAATTATTTGGGGTACAGGAGAACAACCTGTTGATTTAATTTATACAGCAGATCTTGCAAAAATAACTGTTGAATATACACTTGCTGACCTTTCGAATACAAATGTAGTTATACGCGATACAGGATTGTCAAAACGCATGACAGTTAATGAACTTGCTGAAAAAATTATTCAATTGACAAACTCGTGTTCTAGTATCGTATATAAAAATATGCGTTTGGGAGAAAAACAAGACATCCCGTTCGATTACTAGATGCTGATGACGCGACAACTCTCCTCGGGATTCAAAGCTCTGGTATGGATATCGAAGAGGGTCTTAAAAAAACAATAGAATACTATGCCTCATTGCCTCAACACATCAAAGAACGCACTATTAATTTTTATAAGGAGAAATAAATGCACTATATTGTCCAATTAGGATCCCCAAATTCGCCTAATGGCATTCTTTCACATATTGCGATTTCGCGAACGAAAAAGACAGCGGAAATGGCTATCCAGAATCTAGAAGCGAAGATTCTGATTACTGGTGGATGGGGTCGCTTTAACGAGTCGCCACTTGCTCATGGTGAGTATGTAAGAGAAAAGCTAGTTGGTGAGTATAAGATAAACCCAGCTCGAATAGAGCCAATCCTTCTTACCCACAACACTGTGGAAGATGCGATCTTTGTGAGAGATAAAATTGCATCTAGGGATAGAATTATTGTTGTGACTTCGGATTTTCATGTTCCTAGAACTGAGTACTTATTCAGATGCATTTTCGGCCGAGTGATGAATATTCAATTTGTCGGATCAGTGTCTGATTTTTTGAGTGTGGGAGAAAGGATGGAACAAGAAAAACATGAGAATCAAGCACTTATGACACTTAAAGCTCAAGGGGGTGTGGTCTGGAATGGTTGTCTTCTACGCTGTCCTGATTAGTCCTTTTCGCGTAACCCCATGCTCTGAAAAAGAGCATGGGGTTTTAGTATTTTAGTTCGAGTTATAACAACTAAGCCACCTAAGCTAATA
>JAHILS010000082.1 GCA_018896835.1 Patescibacteria group bacterium
CTGCTCTTGTTCCAAAAATCAAACCTTGGACAGGGTCTAAAAACAAATGGCTTCGTCGCGCATTAGCGGTTAGCTTGATAATCCCGGCTAGAAATAAGAAAAACCTTGATGATATTTTTGACGTCTCCATAAAACTGATGAAAGACCCAGAGGACCTAGTACAAAAAGCCTACGGCTGGGCGCTCAAAGAAGCATCCAATAAATATCCCAAAGAAGTATTTGATTTTGTTATAAAACACAAAGCGCAGATGACCCGTACGGCTCTGCGCTATGCGATTGAAAAAATGCCAAAGGAATGGAAGAAAAAAACAATGAAAATCTAATCGTTCTTTGATGTTAGGTCCTTTGAAAGCTGGCTTAAAATTCGGGAAGCATACTCACGTCCGCCAAGTCCAAAGGCTAGTCCGCCAGCAAGGGCAATCATAGCTACAAATCCTGTGAAAAGAACCTGGATCAACGATTGTGCAATTCCCAACTGAACAAGCGCTGCCATAAAACTGAAAACTATTATTGCCCAGCGAGCAATTCCTGCTAAAAAGTGGGCAGTATTCATTTTTACAGCATCAAGGGCTGATTTGATAACTTCCTGAACAAAATTTGCTAGTACAAATCCAACAAGCAAAATAATCACTGAAATAATCACACTTGGAATGTAGGCAATGATTGTTGTTAAGAATACTGTCACCTGATCCCATTGCAAAATATCAGCCGCAGCTACTAGTGAGAAAATGATCACAAACCATTTAACTATCCAGCCCAAGGCTGCACCAATATCCAATTTTATACCTGCTCTTCTAAATAAATCATCTAATTCAAGTTTTTTTACTAATTCCTCAATGTGCAGAGCGCTTGCTAGCCGAACAACGACTTTATTTAATAATCCAGCAATAACAAGGCCAAGCAAGAAAACAACAAGGGCAAATAAGAGTTTTGGCACGAATAGTACAACTCCTGCCCAAAGATCAATAAACACTGATCTTAAAACGTCAACGTATTCTGGCATAGAAAGTAGATTAATTGATTAAGTTGATTAAAGTGTACGCTCTTTGGTCTGTCTTCTCAATGCGTCTTTTGTGGACAAAGTGATGCGTGGTTCGTGCTGGTAAATTGGGTTGAGCACATTTTGTGTCTTGTGTGACGACAATCCTGGTTCACTCATTCTTTGTAGTGTATCAATATCTTGTTCGTTGGGATCTTTTGTAACTGGAACTAATTCTATTGCTCGGGTAAAGCCGAGCGTATTAAATATAGATAATGAACCGCGCAACGCCGTTGCTGACCCTGGTCCAATCACTACAAAAATTTTCTTTATCTTATATAGATCAATACTCTCATGCTCTAAAAAAGAAACAAAGGCTTTTAAAAAGCCTTCTGGTCCACAATCTATTATTCTAATATTCTCAACCGCGATTTCTTTTTGCAAATTAGCAAAAATTATTTTATGAATATCTTGTCCGTTAGCATAAATCATCATACAGAAAACGCGAGCGTGTTAACGATTATAACCTTATCTGTTTGCAAAAGCGATACTAGAAAGCGATCCTTTACTTCTAGGCGATATAAAAATTCATCCTTGTGCATGTAAGTATAATTAACCTCGCGTGCTAGCTGAGACTCTAAATGTTGCATAGCTTCCTGAAGCCTTTTTTCGCTGATATCACCTACAATCAAGATATCAGAGGCTACTTCCTCGTTATTAATAAACCTTCCAGACAGCAAAAGTAAATTCAATGTCCCAGCATCTTGCAATTCTTTTACAAGAGTTTGGTTACTCAGTATGGCCATCTTCTTTATCATGCCTCGTATCTCATCAAAAAATGGGCATTCTTGGTTGGCGACGTAATATTTCTTTTTCTCTACTTTTTGTTTTTTCTCTGGATCGTTCTCGGTGGGAATAATTTTCCCTTCAACCTCTTTAACAATGGTGCTATCAATAAGGTTTTGTAGTTCTCTTCTTACTGAGTTTAGTTGAGCGTCTACCTTGCGAGTTATTTCACGCACATAGAACGGACGACTGGGATGTTCCAAGAATAGATTTAAAAGTCGCACGCGCGTCTTTGATCCAAACAAATTTTCAGCGAAAAAAGGCTTAACGTCTTCAATGAGAGCTACGGGCTGTTTCTTTTTCAAATCTATCTGAGGCATAAAAAATGTGTTCAATGTGTATATCACCTCCTTCCATACTCAACAATCATATAGTAAACTGAATGCACGGGGGTGTCAAAACATCTTATATGCACACAATCAAATCTTCAACCCATATATCAAACCCTGATGAGCATAATAATCAGCTTTCTAGCGTGTTAGTACCACTAGATAGTAATGATGGTTATGTTTTCGGACTTATCAGGTTTTTGGGCAAAAATGGGCAAACGCAGTCAAGGCTAACAGAAACAATAGACGAAAGGCTACGCCGATTTAAGGAAACTATTAATGACGGGGTGAATGTAGCTAGACGGTTTGAACAACTATTACAGGCGCTTAATGAAGACGTTGCCCACATAATCCACGAGGAAAGACAATTTCCGCTTTCGGACGCACACGTAATTATTGGCGTCATTCACGGTAGTCAAATATTTTTAAGCGGAACCGGAAACCTGACAGCATTATTTATGCACAAAAGTGCAAAACAACGCTATGTTTTATATGAACTTTCCGACCAGCTTAAAAACAAAGAAGATTCATCATGGGAAAAAGTATTTTCCACAGTTTTAGACGGCGAACTGCATTCCGGAGATATATTCTATATCGCTACCCACGTTTCAGCTCGTGAGATAACCGCTGGTGAATTACAAGATATTTTAACAACATTGCCTGCTTCTGGATCATTAAAACGTATTTCACAGTTCCTACACAGTGATACCATTTACGGCGCTATTTGCTTTCAGATAGCTGAAGAATCAATTTCTGGTGCGCCTAGAAAGGTAAATCCAACGCATTCAATGAATCACCTGGACGAAACAAAAAAAGATGCGGCTCATTATCTTGGCGAACAAGTGCCTAATATTGGTGAATTCGTATCAAAAATAACCACGCCAATTATTAAAAAACTTTCAGCTCCTGGCACACGTGGATATAAGAGTCTATTAAAACGAATAGCAAAACTACTACTCCAGCTACTAACTCTTTTGTTAGTTGGGATAATAAAAATACTTGCGTTACTAATTAAGTATCTAGTTCTGGGTATTCAAAATCTCCCTTTTATTTTCAAAAAAGGATCAAGTTTCATAAAAGAACAACCACGCCCTAGAGAAAGGCTTGATCGTGGCATCTCATGGTTTAACGCATTGCCAGCTTTTACTAAATACGGCGGATTGGCACTAATTGTTATAGTGAGCGTACTAACGTCAACCCTTATTCTTACACACAGAAGTCAGGTGCGCCAAGAACAATCAAATACATTTAACACAGTTGTAAGTAATATTGAAGAAAAAATTAGTGCGTCTCAAGCCAGTCTAATATATGACGATAACACTCAAGCAAAAACACACTTACAAGAAGCGATGACATTATTACAAACCTTATCTAGCAACTCTGGAGCACAAGAAAAAACAGTCGCAGACTTGGAAGAGAAACTTCAAGGACTGTCATATGAAATTCAAAAAATAACACCTGTTGAGCTAACTGTGCTGGCCCAGACTCCTGATCTGCAACTATCAACTGGCATCCAGGCATCAGGCTCTATCTATGGAATAGCTGGAAAAAATATTTATCGACTTAGTGAGCTTGAAGGTCAATGGCAGTCGATTCAAACACAATCAGGAAGTATTGGGGACGTCAAAGCAGTCTCCTCTACTGACGAAAATGGCTTCCTGTTTACTGATGCTACCAAACAATTAGGACGGGCTGATCTTAGCCTACTCACGCTTAATCCAATCGTGAGCGGATCTAATGATATAAAAAGTATAGAGGATCTGCAGTTTTATAATGATAATCTATACGTCTTATCAGCCTCGGCCGATCAAATTATAAAAATGCGACCGCGAGGTGACGGATATGAAGCTGGCACTCCGTGGATTACGTCCACGATGTCAGGCACAACGCTAGCAAGCGCTAGAGCGATAACGATTGACGGCAATATCTATGTTTTGACAGATTCGTCAGTCTTGAGCTTTTTATCAGGCCGACAGCAAACATTTACCATGGATACGGTTTCGCCAAAAATGCACAACCCGACAGATATAACCACAAATGATGATGATTATATCTATATCCTTGAACCAGAGGAGAACCGAGTCATTGTCATTAATAAACAAGGTAAATTAATCGCCCAATACATAAACGATGAAATCGCTAACGCAAAGGCATTCTTTGTCAAAGACACTTCGATTATAATCATTACAGACACGACTGCCTACTCATTTGGCGCAAACCATTTGCTTCAATAGCGCGGAAAAACAAAAACCGCTCACTCTTCGATGCGCGGTTTTTGTTTTTGGGGATCGTCACAGAGAAAAGGACCAGGCTTGCGACAAGTATGTCAACACTGTTGCGAAGAGACAGCCGCGGACTCTAACCGCGTTCCATTGCTCAAGACGCCAGTATATAACCACGAAACCGTAATAATGTCAATCATTTTGATGGATATTTTAAGACTTGAGATCCTACGATCAAACCCACTAGATAAGCTTGACTTGGACCCCTGCTCGTCTTTGCAGTTCTTCACCAGCCGCACGACGATAGGCACAATAATCACACTCCTTACCTGGGTCTGGGATGGCGTCGGACGAAAGGCAATCTCTGGCCTCCAAAAGTGTTGGCTCAACCCAGCTAGGATCACCTTTATAAGGGAAGATCTCAACATCAAACTCAAGTTTGCCATCAAACGCTGTCCTGTCTGTTCGACCATTGCAATACACAAAATAGCCTGTCTTGTTTACTTTAAAACCGCTTTTACGCAATAACCATTGGTAAACCTCCATCTGTCGTTTATATCCAATCTGCCAAGGAGCACTTATCCCAACTCCCTGCTCTTTGGCAGTTGCTTTATAATCAACAACAATAAGCTCCCCTTTTGGATTTTCCCAAATGTCATCAACTGCTCCTGTGACAATAAAGCCTGATTTCTTATGGTGATATTGAACACCTTTAAAATTCTCACGCCACTCGTCCATCATTTCATGCTTGTATGGCACAGCATCAATCTTATACTGCTTCATAAGAGGATGAACAGCCTGATCAGCACGATGCATATCAAACTCTTTCTTTAATAGCGTATCTACTGCGGTATTAAGATTAAACGGGAAACCGGGTGGCCTACCAATTCCCAATCGGCGATCAAGATAAAAACAGCGTGGGCACTCTAAAAATAGATCAATTTTTGAACGGCTCAACCTAAAAGGATCTTTTGCATCAGGGCTATAGATATTTCTGGTACGCTTGGCAGTATAGTATTGGGACATAGCTTTTAGTTCAAAATAAGCAAAGCTAGATTTAAAATACTAGCAAACAAGATCCAAGCAAGATATGGAATTAAAATATAAGTTACGCGACGATCGATATTCCAGGCTTTGTACATGATGTAGGTCAAAGATATGACCATAACTATGATTATTACCAAGGCAAAGGCGATTTGATGAAGTCCAAAGAAAATCGGTGACCAAATTGCGTTGAACACTAAATGTATCAAAAATAAGAACACTAAATTTTTTGACTCATTACGTTTGAACAATTGTGGTGTTCTTGTCCAAAGAAGGTAAAAAGCAACTCCCATGAGCGTGTAAAGCATTGTCCAAACCGGTCCAAACAACCAGCTAGGTGGATTGAAAAAAGGCTTATTAAGTGCTTGATACCAGCCATCAATCGCACCAATCGTGAAAAGCGATCCCAACAGCCCAGCAAGCTGGCAAAGAATAATAGATCCAATGAGTTGAAAAATTTGTTTTGCTTTCATATTATTGTTCTTTAACTAGACTTTCAAGCGCCTGCTTTGGATTTGATCCTTGTAAAAAGATCGAATGGACAGTGCTTAAAAAGCTCAGATCCGACACGTTTTCAAGCCTAGCTATAAGATTATTGATATTTTTTATCCCCTCAACGGTACTACCTTCTTCTGCATTTCCCTGCGCAAAGCCAAATCCATATTTATAGTTGCGTGACGAAGTGCTATACCCCGTTGCTAGAAAATCTCCCATGCCAGCTGGAGTATCAATAGACTCTTTTTTTGCACCCAGACGCTCAAGAATAATCATCATTTCTTCTCTGGCTTTTTCAACTAACAAGGCCTTAAAATCAAGACCCATAGCCAGCCCGTCGGAAAGTCCAAGTGCAAGCACATAAACATTTTTTAAAACTCCCAGCGCTCCCACGCCCATAACGTCACTGCTAACTTCTAGCTCGACTTGAGTGCCCTTGAACAATTCTTGTATTCGACCGGCGACGTCAAGATCGTCTGACGCGATTGAGGCCGAAGTTGCCTTTCCAGCTACTAATTCATTAGCCAACATTGGCCCTGACAAAACCGCGATTGAATTATTTGGAAACTGTTTTTTAAGAATTTCAAAGGGCAACTCATTGGTTTTTGGGTCCATGCCCTTTGTTCCAGTAATAAGAATAGAAGATTCTAGAACCCCACCAATCGACTCAATGCAATCTGTAAAAAACTGGCTCGGCACTGCAAAAAAAATCACATCAGCGTCTTTCACAGCGTCTGACACGTCCTTGACCTGACATTCCTGACCAGTATCTTGTACGTCCCACGCCCGAACTTGCAATCCTTGTTTTTTAAGTAAAACGCGAGCAACAGCCTGCCCAAAAGCTCCAAAGCCAATAAATGTAATTGTTTTCATAGTGAATATATTATACTAAAAAAACAGCACCCAGGATATCCGAGTGCTGTTTTTTGTATTTTACTTAACTGTTACTACTGCTCCTGCTTCTTCAAGCTTCTTCTTCATTTCATCAGATTCTGCTTTTGAAACTCCAGCTTTGATTACTTTTGGTGCTGCGTCTACTAGGTCTTTTGCTTCTTTTAGTCCAAGACCTGTGATTTCACGGACAACCTTGATAACGCTGATTTTGCTATCACCTGATGATGTTACTTCAACATCGAATGATGTTTTTTCTTCTTCAACAGCTGCGGCTGCGGCTGGTGCTGCCATCATAGCCATTGGAGCGGCTGCTGATACTCCGAACTTATCTTCAAGAACTTTTACTAAATCTGCTAGGTCAATAACTGACATTTGTTCAATTTGCTCAACTAGAGCCTTGAACTTTTCAGGTACTTCTACCTGTGTTTTTGTTTCTTCACTCATATGAATGTGTTAATTAGCTAAAAATTAAACGGACTTTTGTTTTGCTACTGCGTCAAGCACAGTAACAAGACCGCGAATATTGCCTGCAAGCACTCGTACAAATCCAGAGACTGGTGCGTTGAGCGAACCAACCATCTTGGATAGTAACTCTTGCTTGCTTGGCAAAGACGCCAATTGGGTCACTTCTTCTGCTGACAAACCCTTTCCTTCAAGCACACCAGCTGCGAAGACGAAGCTTTCGTTCTTCTTTGAATACTCCTTAAGGAGTTTTGCAGCTGATACCTCGTCGTCAAAAGAGATAGCAGTGAGAATTGATCCATTAAATGACTTTGGATCTACACCCTCAAGTCCGGCTTCCTTGGCAGCAATGGCAAGAAGAGATTTCTTTGTAATAAAGACTTCTACTCCTTTTTCCTTACCTGCCTTACGGATTTCGTCGGCTTGAGCCATGGTAAATCCAGATATTGAAGTAAAAGCAGCTGACTTCATGGTTTTGAATTTCTCCACCACTTTGTCGACTATTTCCTTCTTTTGTATCTTGGACTTTGCCATACGAATTATTATTATCCGTGAATAAAAACTCACGGCCTTAATGCCGTGAAAACAATGGGGATCTGATCGAATGGTCGATCATATAGCCTCGATAGGACTTACGCTTTTGCAAGCAACCTATTGTCTTTAGCATTAAGTTGTCCAAAGTATAGGATATTCCATAATTTGTGTCAAACAATCGCCCGCCCGAGCATTCAAGCAACGGGCGGGAACGCGAGGTTGAGTAAATGATCTACCCGTCAGCGTCAGCCAAGTCGGCATCGCGCGGGGCGCTCTGTATCAACTCGTTGATGGTCGCGGCAGCCGCCTGGGCTGCCAGCTCCTCGTCGCCGTAGAGAGCGAGGTACTCCTCGTAGAAGATGGAGACCAGATCGCCCAGGGTGACGGCAGACTCTGACATTTCGACCTCCGATGTCCCCGTTGCGGGAACTGTGGATGAGGGTTGAGGGTCCTTAAAAAGATTAACACGCCATGGTATGGCGTGTCTAATAAATGTATTGGATTTTATCCAACCAAATGGCTCAA
>JAHILS010000083.1 GCA_018896835.1 Patescibacteria group bacterium
AATTAGCCAAGTCATATCAATAACTAAAAAAAATTGCTTAGAAGAAGCTGATATAAAAAGGCTTGAACTTATAGCTCGCAACCTAGTCCAATCCCCTTCTTCAATTCTTCTTACTGCTTTAAATGGATTGCAAAGTAATATAACAACTGCGTCATTTTACAAAAATAATTTAACCGGAAGCATAGACAAACAAACCGTAGAAAAAATAAAGCAAGTTATTTCCAAGCTCAGTGATCAAGACATATCATTTGAAACCTCACTTGAAGGCGCAATCACAGCTGTAAGAATGATTTGTGCAAACAGAGGTAATCAAGTTCTGATACTCGTACCTCGACAAAGAGATACAGAAATATTTTCTTCATTTTTATCTACCAAACATGCGCTATTACATGGACATACAAAAACCGCTCAACGAAAATGGATATTGAATAGCTGGAAAAATGGATCATTAAAAATACTTATCGGCACCAAGCAAGCCTCACTTTTACCAGCAAATAAAATTGATAAAATTGTAATTTTTGATCCTGATAGCATCGACCATTGCAATTACAGCCGGAATCCTCGGTTTGATGCCAGACTATGTGCAAAACTGCTTGCCAAGCAACACAATGCTAAAATACTTTTCATCGGTCCGCTTTCATGCGTCGGGCAAAGTGAAATAAGGAGTATTTCTGATCAATCCATCAAACCATCGCTTATTGACCTTAAAGACGCAGATGAAAAAACCCAAACATTATTTATCAGTCATTCACTACAAAATGCTATTCAAGACTCTTTACAAAACAGCAAATCCGTGCTACTTTCTTACAACGCTAAAGGAGTTGCAAAACGCATACAGTGTAAATCTTGTGCTCACATACCACTTTGTGGAACGTGCGGGGCACAACCCTACGTGCGTATAAATGACCTGGTTTGTCCAATTTGCCAAACAGAAATGTGGATTCCACAAGTGTGCCCGGCATGCGGCAAAAAAACTCTAAGCTCTCGCGGTATCGGAAACAAACGGATCGCGCACGATCTTGCCAAGCTATTTCCCCAAGCAAAGATTGGTATAATCGATAAGGAACATCAAAAAAATATCGAGGCTGATATAATCCTGGCAACTGAATATTATTTTCAAAGTGTGTATTGGCCATTCCCAACAAAACGTTTTGGTCTAGTAGCTGAGATAATGGCAGACAAGACCTTTGGAAATGACTATGCATCCGCAACAACCACTGCTCAAAGATTGCACAGGCTCATTAAGCTAGCGTCAGCGCACAAGGCGCAATGCCTGATTCAAACTTGGTCAAAAGAACTTATTAAGCCCATGCTCGATGGCCAAAAATTTATCGGGTCAGAGCGACTTGTGAGAAGTAAATATCAATTACCACCCTTTGTTGACGAGTTTGAAATAGCAGGCGACGTTAATGAAGTAGTGCAAGACCTAGAAACACATGGACACCTAATCAAAAATGATAATTCAACAACACTTCTATCTGATCCGGCAAATCGAAATAAAATTTTCGCAATATTAAATAATCTACCTAACAACGTTACAATCCAAACCACCTTTGAATCCTATGAAGCTTGAAGTTCTCACAATGCCAAATAACTTTCTTCGTGAAGTATCACAAGAAATAACCCAAGAACAGCTTAAACAAAAAGATGTTCAGAATTTTTTTGATAACATGATTGATACAATGTTTACCGACAATGGAGTTGGTATTGCCGCTCCGCAAGTTGGAAAACATTGGCGAGTAATTGTTGTCACACGCGACAATGGACCGGAAATTTTTGTAAACCCAGAGATTACGAGGAAATCATTTAAAAAGGTAAAAGGTGAGGAAGGCTGTCTCTCAGTTCCAGAATCACTCGGAATAGTTCAACGATATAAATCAATTAGCGTTAAGGCGCTAGATCGAAACGGTAAAAAAATAAAAATCAACACTGATGAATTTGATTCGATAATTTTCCAGCACGAAATAGATCACTTGGACGGAATCCTATTTATCGACCGGGCAAAAAAGATTTATCCGATTAGATAGTGTTTCTATTATCCACCGATAATCAAGAACGCAACGTAGGCGACGTAGATTACTACCATGAGTATCCCCTGCCAGCGCTCGATCACGTGTTTCTTGCCGATAAACATTAAAGCAAAAAGCAGTATACTGACAAAGATTGTCATGCCAATGTCAAAGTTTGAGCTAAATTGAAATGGTAGCGGTCGAATAATTGAGCTCACGCCCAGGATCCAAAAAATATTAAAAATATTTGACCCGACAATGTTTCCAATTGCAATGTCGGTATTTTTTTTGTAAGCCGCCACAGCTGAGGTTGCCAATTCTGGCAATGAAGTTCCAATCGCCACAACTGTCAGTCCAATTAGCGACTGACTGACATTAAAAATTTCCGCAATGTGGACAGCCCCGTCAACAATCCACTTTCCACCAAAAGTAAGACCAGCCAGTCCTAATAAAATATAAATAATTGATTTTGCATATCCATGCTCTGTTATTTCAATGCCATTCATTCCACTATCTTTTAGTTTAGCAATTCCAAAAGTGTAATATAGAAAAATCGCAAAGAAACTAATAAAAACAATTCCATCAATTCTCGTTAGTCCAGAAAAACCAGTTCCATCAATCAAAAAATCATTTGCAGCTATGCCAACGATGATCGCTGCTAATAATGCAAACGGAATTTCTTTTGAAACTGTATTTTTCTTGGCTTTAATTGGATAAATGATTGCGCAGATTCCCAGAACTAGAAGAACGTTTGCAATATTACTTCCCAGCACGTTACCGATTGCGATCTCGGTATTACCAGATATACTTGCGAAAATATTAACAATCAACTCTGGAGCAGAAGTTCCAAATGCCACTATTGTTAGTCCGATAACGATCGACGAAATTTTAAGCTTTTTGGCAATTGATGAAGAACCGTCAACCAACAAATCCGCACCCTTAATAAGTAGTAAAAATCCGAGAACAAAAAGAATATAAATAAGCATATTAAGATTTTATTTTGACTACATTATACCATTATTTGATCAGATATTAACAGATTTTACTATTGACTAAGCACTTTTTAACCAATATAATTAGATTACATGGAAGATATAATGCAAAAATTAAGGGAACATAACGCACGCTTCGATGCGATCGATAAAAGATTCGATCAACATGACGCACGCTTCGATGCTCACGATAAAAGATTCGATGAACATGACGCACGCTTCGATGCTCATGACAAGCGTTTTGATACTATCGATCTAAGATTTGATGGACTAGAAACCCAAGTTGATTTTTTAGCTCAAAAAATGGTTGAACATGACGAGGACATAAAAGAAATAAAAGAGACAATGGCGACTAAGAGTGATTTGGGTCAATTAAAATCAGAAATTCTTGAACCTTTAGACGAAATAATGACGTTGCTCAAAAAACACGACGAAGAAATGACCATGCTGGCACATGGAATACAACGACTGGATGATAGAGACAACGCGATAGAAGCAAGAATTACATCTCTCCACCCTTTGGCAATATAAAATATCGAGGTAAATTCCCCGATATTTTTTTATTTAATCGATCCAGCGAGTTTTTCAGGCTCGTCTGTTCCTATTCGGTACGTCTTCCCATCCTTCATTACAACCTCGACAACATCAAAACCTGAAATATTATAAATCCACATCTTTGGACTTGGACAAAACCTGATCCCCCACCCATAGTACCACTTGTGTTTAGTAGCTTTTACTGACTCAATCTGATCAAGTGCAAACTTTTTTCTAAACAAACCGTATCCAAACTTAATCCGTAGATATTGATTATCAATGATCACGGTCAGGGTTGTGAATGAAGTCAGAACAAAAACTGTGAAAACCATGACAATAATTGCCGGCCATGGAGCACCCGGATCTTGCTTAATGATAAATCCAAACAATGCGATCACAGCAATCAAAACATAGATCATCAAATATCCCACTTGCGTATGTTTATAAGTCATATTATTCCCATTTTATTTCATATTTATAATATTTTGGCATAAAATACATCGCACCTTCATGGTCTGTAGTTAAATTAACAGCAAATGTTGCTACTCCATCTTTATATGTGTAAAAATATAAATTTGGACGACCTCCGGTTGATACCTTTTGGGGATCATAAGGAATTGTCAGATCAATATCGAGCACGCTTTCGATTTCTTTGATAAATAATTCATCATCATAATAAATAACATCCGAATTCTGTTCTGATACATATTCAGGCGTATCCCCTGGAAAAAAAATTACATAAATGGGCTTTCCATATTCATCACCCAAATTAGATAAGGGTAAACGACCTGTCGCTGTCCGATAGTTAGTAATTACTTCTGCCATATATCTACTATCTTCTATACGCATAGCGTCTGCCTGAACTTGATATTCTTTTTCTAAACGACTATAAAAAATAAGAAAAACTACAAGCAGGATAAGGCTCGTAATAACTAAACTTATCAGGGTCCATAAAATACCTTTTTTGATACTCATATAATTTTAATTATTCTTCACCCACCATCTTTTAATGATTGGCATGGAGAGTGTAGAAAGAATAAAGGCAACCGCCGGAACAATCGCGTTTACGAGTGGTTTTGGTAGCCCTGCAAAATGAAAAAATAAAACAATTACGACGTAGGTAAAAACCGAAATCACAATTCTCCTTGTCCAACTCGTTTCCCAAGTCTTATCCAACTCAACTCGCTTATTGCGTTTCTTTATCTGATCAATCTCTTTTTGTAATTGCTCGATAGATGTCATATAAATTATTTCAATGATATTATCTGATAACCATACATTCCCTATCAGCTAGCCGAAGTTCGTAATTTTTGCTTCCTTTAAGAATTTTCTCAAAATACTCTGGCCAAATCTTTTTCTCATGCGTCATATAATAATCTTTATAACAAATCAGAAGCTAAAAGCAGTTGAGTTGAGTTTGACATAAGGTTAAAGGGTTTTTTTGATGCGTATAGCATAGCTCTTGTTTTTCTATGAATACTGGCCCACTCTTTCAAATCATTGGTCACATTACTTTCTTTTATTGCGTTGGCTATTTCTTCAGGGCTTGAATTTAATGAACAATTCATCAGAGCATATCTAAGCTTCGATCTCAACTCGCGTTCCTTGGCATAAAGAAGACTCCAGCCATCTTCATCTTTTGGTATTTCTTCTTGAGAAAACTCAACATTATACCCATACTCGGTCATTAACTCTTCGAAACTCTGTTCTTCACTTGTCATAAATTTATTTATTTCTGCTCAACTACTACCTTTTGAAAATCTTTAAATTCCACAGATAACAATTGAATTATTATTAATCTTTTTATATTGCCCCTGTTCCATATATCTTTTTTTTCTTTGTAAACACGTCAATACAAATAATTTTTTTACCAAACGGCTTACTATCATCTCTTTCCATATCTCTTAAGTTTTCAGCCGTTAAGGGCGTTTCAGGTATAAATATTTTGGGTGGCCAACATTTATCTTGCACCGATGTGTTTGTTGGATCAAAAACATAATTTCCGTCGTTGAGTACTAAGAAAGTATGTCTATCAGCCAATAGATCCTCTGTATCATTTTTAAATGCGCCAACAACAACCGAACATTGAACGCCTAACTTTTCTAAAACATGATGTGCCAATAGTGAGTACTCTGAACAGACGGCCAGGCCTATACATTTTGATAAAGGCTTTACAGAAACCCTCTTGCCATCAGCCGTTTCAGTTTTGTACTCATCGAAACTCTGATTTCTGAAAAAATCAGAACTAGGAGCTTCAAGAATTTTTTTAACAATTCTCGCTACTATCCAGCAGGCATGCAATAACCTCCTTGTCTTTTCATCTAAATTTGGAGCTTCCTTTTCAAGTTTATTAACTCCTATAAAAAGCTCCTCTATCTTTTCTGGTGTAACCTGCTCTAACCTTTCTGCAAAAGCCGAAAAATCACATCTCAAATAAAGATCACCTCCACCCTGTCCCACAAGCACATCCTCACCCTCCCCCACATGTGAAATTAAAAATTCTTCGTCATAAGCAGTAAGCGGTTCCATCTCAGCCCGCTTAATTACAGTAATCTTATCTCTACTTCTTTCTTTTCCTGGGACTTCAGGCATAAAATTATTCAAATATTTAATTTTTTCTATCTACGGTCTGTACAAAGGTGGTGTTATTACCTTGTAGACATTATCAATTTTTTTAACATAATACTTAA
>JAHILS010000008.1 GCA_018896835.1 Patescibacteria group bacterium
AACCAGACCAAACATCGCTGTGGACAAAGATCCGATCTCCGTCCACAGACGCCGAGTTATCCACAACCGAGATCCGATCTCTGTCCACAGCCGAGACCTAGTCTTGATGATTCGAGATCTTGATGATTTAAAACTATTTAAATGAAAATTTTCTTGGTACACCGAAGCATACCCAATCCAATAAAAAGTCCTTGAAGTCTTCAATGCTTTTGAATTCTAATTTAACTAATTCGTTGTTAATCATTGTATTGTTTTCAGAAAATAGTCCCCTAATACTCGACCACGGATATTCATATACAAAGTCCATGGCTGACGAGATATCAACAAATCCTTTCTTCCAATTTTTATTTATTAGCTTGAGCGGATTTAAATGAATATAACGATATAAATGAAATAGATAACTATCAGTTTTTATTTCCTTAGATTTATATCCCGATTCAAACAAAACCCCAGTCCTTCTATATCTATTATTAAAATATATGGTATAGCCTATACCTAATTTTTGCATAAATTTTGGTAGCCCATATTCAGACCTCTGCTCAACAAGCAAATGGAAATGATTGTCCATCAAACAATACCCCAATATGTCAACGTATTGTTGATAATCATCGCAACGAAAACATCGAATATCCTCTAGCATTTTTATCCTGTCGTAGTGATCCATAAAAATGTCACGCTTATCGGCTCCGCGATTGTAAATGTGAAAGTAACCATAATGATCTTTGGAATCCATATTATTTTATTAATTATTAAAAACACTCCCAGCTATTAATAGCAGGAGTGCATATATTCAATACATCAATAAATTTAACGTCAGTCAAGACCACCTGTGGACAAAGATCCGATCTCCGTCCACAGACGCCGAGTTATCCACAACCGAGATCCGATCTCTGTCCACAGATCTCTATCCACACTCACTATCTCGTTGGTGGAATTTCTAGATAATCGAGCATGAACTTGGCGATTTCGCCAAAAATTGGGGCAGCAGTGCTTTCTCCCCATTGCGATGTGCGCGGGTGATCAACTCTTACAACCATTACAAAACGTGGATCCTCAACTGGTCCGTATCCGGCAAACGTTCCAATGGTCACGTTGTCTTCATATCCACCACCGTCTGTCCTTGCCACCTGCGCCGTTCCTGTCTTGCCGGCAATATAATATCCATCAACGCGGGCATATTTTCCATGTGTTGCTTCCACTACCGAAACCATCATGGCACTAACAGTGGTGGCAGTTTTGCTGTCAATAACTTGTCTTACTTTTTTTGGCTGAGTTTCTTCTACAGTTCCGTCGCTATATCGTTTTTCCTGCACAATGTATGGTTGCATAAGCCAACCACCGTTGGCAATTGCTCCATAGGCCATGGCAATTTGTAAAGCCGTGGCAGTGATACCTTGACCATAACTTGCTGTCGCATAATAAATCTCTGAATCCTTGTACAAAGAACTAATATTCCCAGCGTTTTCAGTATCCAACTCAACGCCAGAGAGTGTACCAAATCCGAAATCTTCAATGTACTTTGTCATTACCTCCCCGCCCATTTCGCGCATTACATAAATCATTCCCGTGTTTAGTGATTTGTCCAAAACATCAGTCATGGTCTGCACACCATGGGCTAACAAATCAGAATTACGAATAGTGTACTTATCAATTTTTACTTCACCTAAATCCTCATACGTTTCTGATGGCGTAACTGCACCAACATCAATCGCGCCCGACATCACCAATGGTTTAAACACCGACCCTGGCTCGTACGCATCAAAAATTGAAGTGTTATTGTAAACCGAGATATCATCAACCATGTTGTAAGTCGCTGGGTTAAAGTCTGGAACATTGCACATGGCAATAATTTTTCCAGTCGAGGGTTCGATGATAACAACACTGCCACCGTCAGCTTGATATTTCTCTACTCCTTCTTGCAGTGCCTTGCAGGCAGTGTACTGGATAGTGCGATCGATTGTTAACAAAATATCGCCACCGTCAACTGCCGGATCAAAATCCCGCCTGCCCACACCAATCCAACTTCCGCCAATATCTGTCACAATATCTAAAAATCCATTTGTTCCAGATAAAAAATCATCAAAGTACCCTTCAATTCCGTACTGACCAGTCATCGTATCGTCTGAATTTGAAACAAAACCAAAAATATGTCCGCCAACTTTTGTTTCTGGATATGACCTTGCGCCTTTTAAAACATAATATATTCCGTCAAGATTGAGTGCCTGAATTTTATTAAGTTGTGACTCTGAAATGTCTGGCGCAACTGGTTCGTATGGATCATCGTGTTTTGATAAACGATTATACAAGAGCTCATACTGGCTTGTGTTATCTTTCTGCTCCTCATCTATCTGCTCGTCTTCTAGGTCACCGAGCTCTTGCTCTAAAGAAAAATCAAGCTCGGCAAATAAGCCATCAAAAATTCCACCACTTTCTTGATCAGCAACCTGACTAGTTTGATTATCAATCGAAGTTATTTCATATCCAAGGATTTTTGCCAGTGAATCAGTTGTACTTTTTGGGTCAGTAATTTTTCGGGGATCAGCATACACAAAAGCTCGCAATTCGTTTGTTGACGCAATGTGTTCTGAACCGTCTTTCCAATCACTAATAATTATATTTCCGCGCTCGGCAACTAATTCTTGATAAAAGTCGTGCTGGTCTGATGCAAGGTCTTGATAAAATTGCGCGTTCACAACTTGAAGCATAAAAAGGCGAAAGCAAATTACTGCGCTTAAAAAAATAAAAATTAAGCGCAAAAACTTTATGCGCTTGGAAAATGACGGTATATGTGTGCCGGCCTGTTGTTTTTTATCATTAACTGGCATGACCCTATTTTACCATAAAGGGCCCATTCACAGGCAATTAACTAACAGCTGGTATTGCCTCGGAATATGTTGGAAATGCATGAATCATTGACGAAACATCAGCAAATTTTGCTCTCAGGTGCATACCAAGCGCTAACTCGTGGATAACCTCGCCAGCGCACTCACCTATCATTTGCGCGCCCATGATCTGACCTGTCTTTTTTTCAATCACCACCTTTAAAAGTCCGCTTCGCTTTCCGCAAGCCACGGCTCGCCCTAGCGCTCCAATGGGAAATGATTTTACCTCGACTTTAACGCCAAGCTCTAAGGCTTCTTTTTGAGTTATACCCACCGACGCCACCTCTGGATACACAAACGTCGCTCTTGGCACTACTCTATTGTCGATCTTTCTCATGGCACTTTTTAATACGCACACATTTCGACCAACGACTTCGCCATCACGATGAGCGGTATGTGTAAATTGCATCTTTCCACTCGCGTCACCTGCTGTAAAAATATGTTTCACTGAAGTTTGCAAAAAATCATTAACTACAATCTTACCTCTAGTATCTATTTTAACTTTTGCTTTTTCTAAATGCAATCCACTAATTTGCGCAACCGTGCCTGCTGAGATTACAACTTGATCAACTAAAATAGTTTTTCTGATTTTTTGTCCTTGCTGATAAGTTAATAATATTTTCTTGCCTTGTTGCAATACTGATAAAACTTTTGTATTTGTAAAAACATCAATCCCACTTTTTTGCATCTGGGCTTGCGATAATGCACTTATCTCCCTATCCTCTCTGCCTAAAATTTGCGTTAAAACCTCCATCACGCTTACCTTTGTTCCAAGCATGCCAAAAAAAGTAGCGATCTCACACCCAACCGGACCACCTCCAACTACCACAACCGACTTTGGTCTATGTTTTAAACTTGTGACTTCTTTATATGTTAAATATTTTATTTTTTCTATTCCTTCAATTGGTGGAATTCTAGGAATAGAACCCGTAGCTATCACTATTTTTGAGGCCCAGAAACGTTGATTGCCAACCTTCACTATGTTGGCTGTTTCAAATTCTGCAAATCCTTTGACTGTTTTTACTCCTGATTTTTCTAGAAGCCCTGCCAAACGCTTGCCATGCCCAGTAACAGTGTCGACAACTGCTGACTTATATTTCATTATTTCTGGAAACGAATATTGCACGAGCGAGCAATGCACCCCGTACAATGAAATTTCGTTCTTAGTAAATTCATATGCCTTAGCACAAGTTATGAGAGCCTTCATTGGCAAACAAGCGTAATTTGGACATTCACCACCAAGCTCATCGTTATAAATAACGATTACTTTCTTTCCGAACTCGCGAGCAGTTAAAGCCGAACTTAAACCCGCCGATCCGGCACCAATAACTAAAACATCGCAATTCGTAATTGCTGATTTATTTTGTTTTTTAATCTTTTCCTCCTTCTTTTTCATACATTACTTTGTATTAAAAAGTTCAATTGCTGTTTCCCACAACCTCGGCTCTCCACGCTCTTTAAGATAATACCACCACTCAACTCCCCAAACATCAATCTCAGACACTCCAATTTTTTTAGCAAACTCTAAATTATCAATCATGTCTGCAACCGGGAACATAGAATAAAACTCTTCAATCGGAGTATCGCTCGTTTGGATATCTTCAGGTATCCATGGCTCCATCTGCAACTCGGAAATAATTACATTTTTTAAAAATGGAGATGCAAGCAATCTTTGCAAAGCATAAAGGCTGGGCGAATGTGGAAATACCATGGCGCCAATTTGTTTATTCCAAACCTCTCGATACATACTTACTCCTAAAACATCCAATCCCTTTGCCCGTAAAAACCATAGCGATTGTTCACCGCTTGTTGTTGAGGAAATAACATGATTTGGATCAAGCTCTCGCACGAGAGCTATTTCGCGGGCATAGCGCTCTGGGTCTGGAGTTAAGCATTCTCCAAAAGGAAAAAATGGTTCGTTTTCAACCTGCCAGCGCTCAAGCGCTGGATTATCTTTGTACCGATTCACTACAGTTTCCATCATTTCGTAAAATAAATCCTGACTGGCTTGAGTTTCCAAATCATCAGCCCAATCGGGAACAAAACACTCCGGCCATCTTGGAACTTTTACTCCAATTGCCAGCGTTACACCAACACCGCGTGCGCCAGCACTATTAATTAAATAATCAATCTGAGAAAAATCATATTCCCGGGGTGAGCTTTCGATTTCTGTCCAGTAGACTGGAATGCGAACATGCTTAAAATCCATGTCTGTTAAAACTGCTTCGTAAACCTCTGGCACGTCGAGCCCAAGATATTGGGCATAATAATTTGAGAAAGTAAAACCAAATTCTGGTTCGCTATACTCAGTTAAGAGCTTAAAAGGTAAAACGGTTATCAAAATCGCAAAAACACAAAAACCAAACCAGCGTAAAATACGAAATATTTTTTTCTTTGTGGGCAACATGAAAACAAATTATATTTCCTCCTTTTTTTCTTTGATAAACGCCAACCACTCCTCCACAAATCGAATAGCAACCTTAAATGGCGACTCGATGATAAAGTCAAAAAAGTAAATAAATACGTTAATCTTTGAAACCTTCACGGACAGCCATCGTCCAAAATGAACAATCGGCAAAACAATGATATCAAAAATTGATCCAAATACACCTCTTCTTTGCGCTGAGAGTAAAATATCGCGGGTTGAACTGCGGATCCTAATGCCAAAGAATGTAACAAGTGAAAGAAAGAATAAGAACAAAGCAATGGAAAAAGCGTTAAAATTCATCTTATACAAAAATACGCCAATGAGTGAATATATGATTAAAAATATTAATATATATACAATTCCAAAAATAGTTGTCCAAGTACCAAATCTGTCTTTTTTAATTCTAATATTTAAAAAGTCATGATTTGCGCCAACCACCAACGCCCGCATAGCCGATTTATAATCATCGGCATTTCTGTGTTCTGAAACAACAACGGTCATACTAATAAAAGCAAGAAACAACGGATGAAATAGAATATTTACTGCTAGCGGGATGAAATACATTTGACCGTGCACTATTAAATCATATGGAACTTCGAGAAGAACCGCCAACGTCATCTTGGTTATGAAAAGAAACAAAACAGCACGTACTGCTGTTCTATGTAGTCTTGAACGAAATAATTTTGTTCTTTGTTTTAAAGACTTCCAAATCGCTCGCCCAAAAAGGTCAGGTTCTTTTGTGACAAACTCTTCAAAGTCTTTTGGATTATCTTCAATAACATCCTGCAAAACTCGGAACAGTCCAGCCTGACGACGTAATTTTTGAGAAAGTTTTTCCACCAACGGATGCTCTATTTGCCCATCGATAGTATTAATTACCTTTTGTAATCCGCTGGCTATTTCATCAATTCTGCTTTTGTGTGACGCTCCAGCCCAGTCTGGGTAATACAAAATCAGAGTTCTATAACGCAATGTTGCCAAGTCAGACTTAAGTAATGTTTTATGAACCGCAATAAATAATAATAAATCTTTTTGTTCTTCTGTGGCCAGAATGCCCGGATCCCATGCGATGCGGGTCTTCATTTGCTCATACATGTAGCTCACTATTAGCTCCTCCTTTTGATGAGAAACTATTGAATACTCCAGCTCAGTTGATAAAGCATCTAAAACCCATTGAAATGAAAATTCTGGTTTCGGCGTATGTTCAACAGCTTCGAGTAATATTCCGTATTTTAGAAAAATTGGAGAAAGTTCATGAATAAAACTTGTCGGGATTTCTTTATTTGGTAAATACTTTGCCCAGACAAGTTCACGTAAAAGATTTTCTGCCATGTCTTCAAGCGGAACATCTCCTCCAAGAAATCGGCGTAAAATTCGCGCGATGGCATTACGACGCAAAAGATGGTCTTCTTGATATTCAAGTGTTACCCGCACTTTTTCATACAATGACGCCGCCGTACTAGCCGGCGCACTTACTTCAATGGTTTCCATGCCCTCTTGAACCGGGTGACCTACTTTTGAAGAATTTATAGCTTGCGCAAGCGCAATTAATCTTTCTGACATAGTACAGTTTAAAAGAAAGTTCTTTCTTCTGAATCTTTGATTAACTCAAAGGCCTCCTCGGCGGTGTCGACAATAGAAAACAAATTTAAATCTTCTTTGTTGATGGTATGAGTTTTCTCAAACTGGATTTTCTCAAGCCAATCATTTAATCCTTCCCAATATTCCCTTCCAACAAGAACGACTGGAAGGCTTTTAGATTTTTTTGTTTGAATAAGAGTAAGGATTTCAAATAGTTCGTCGATGGTGCCAAATCCTCCTGGAAAATAAACATAGGCCTGAGCCGATGCTGCCAAAATGACCTTGCGTGTAAAAAAGTAATGGAAAGCGCGTGATAATTTGACGTAAGGATTAATACGCTGTTCGGTTGGAAGTTGGATATTTATACCAACGGACTGACCGCCAGCTTCGTACGCTCCTTTGTTGGCAGCTTCCATAATTCCAGGGCCACCTCCTGTGACCACTGTAAAACCATGTTTTGCCAACAGCCCACCAAACGCTTCTGCCTCTTTGTACCAATGACTGTCAGGAGTTACACGCGCTGATCCAAACACAGTAACTTCATTGCTTAGCCCAGAAAGAAATTGAAATCCTTCCACAAACTCGGCCATGATTCTAAAAATACGCCACGTAATATCCGACATCCTCGGCGCCTCGCCTGCTAACTTACATGCCTGCTCTTCGTCAGGCGTAAGCGGAATACGTGCGGTGCGTTTTTTGTCTTCTTTTTTGAGTGAAAGCATAGATATTCTTTGAAACATTATAGCACGAAATCAAAAAACAGTAGGCTCGTCGTGCAACTTCACCCACTTTGGGCCGATCGGCCCAAAGTGGGTGAATGCGTCGTAACGAAGAAGCCGAACTTCCATGGAAGTTCGGCTTCTTAGATGTTCGACTTCTGGAGATTAAACTTCGATCTGTTGATAGATCCTCTGGTCAATTCAAAAAATGACAAAATATATTAAATCCTCACTACCAGCTCCCACCGCCACCTCCGCCGAATCCTCCGCCCGAATGTCCGCCTCCGCCTGAGCCAGATGATCCTGGGAGGGTTGATGATTTCACAACGTTTGTAACTGAATTAAATCTCCCAGCTGAAGCCATTGTGATCAGTGCAACGTTTCCTGAATACCAATCTGGTTTTACTTGATGCATTCCTTCAAAAGTTTTTGCCCATTTTTGCACATCATTAAATGCAATCGCGTATGGAAGATAGTCTGCAAAGATATTTTCTTTTTCCTGCCATGCACTGCGATATCGCTCGGCTGTGTGCATAAAATCTTTAAAGCCTAACAACTCCCATTTAGTGTCTGCTCCTTTTTGCGTTAACTTTTTCATTAGAAAACCTAAAATGCATATCGCGACTCCACAAATAATGCAACTTAAAATTACAAACAAACCGAAGACTGATGCAACTGAAAATCCAAAAAATGCGATACTGGCACCCAATATAAACACAAAGATCGAATAAGTAGATGACTTTTTAATAAAATATCCACCATCAAACATAACTGCATTTATTTTTCTCTTCAATTTTTGCACCTCAGCAGGCTTCACTGTGCGCTTTATATTTTCAAGCGTAACTGAATCCATCCTTCCCTTGAAAAGCATGTCAAAGTAATACGCATGCGCGGTATCTAATCCTTCCGAGGTTTTGAGTAAAGTCAACGTTATTGTTGGAGTCTGCTTAAAAATTCCTGCTATTTTTTCCTTTTCTTGAACGTCAATCTTTATATACCCATCAACTGCCAGCTGAATAATCATGGCGCTCATATGATCTGGCTTAAGATTACCATTGCATAAAATCATGCCAGCATAAACCGCTTTCATTCCTTTTGGTGGTTCATATTGAGCAACGATTGCCCGATCGATTTTTATATCTTTTCCATGCTTAAGCCACAAGAAAAATACCCCCATCAATAGCAATAGTGGAATTATCCCCAACCAATTATCTTCCACCAACCAAATAAACCGATCAAGCGATGTTGGCTCATAAATAATTCCCTTAGAAAATCCGACCGCAACTGTTAAGAAATCTTCAGCAGTAAAATCTTCTGTCGATCCTCCAACCTGCTTTGTACAATCTTGAGCCTCTGAACCATATTCTCCTGTGTAGCATGATGACTGAACAATCTCTGTGCCGTCAGGCAAAATCACTGTTGCAGAAGCATGACTAATCGGCACTTCCCAATCGGTTCCAGTGACGTTCCAATACAACTCGTCATAATCATCAAAGTACAAAAATACGCGATCGACTGTGTAGGTAATTTGATATTCGTGTGATCCGGTAATCGTCTTATCTTCATCGCCAATACGAATTGATGTCATGCTATAGTTATATGTATATGAAACGTGTGCCGGCTTGCCGTCTTGCTTAAATGATAAAAAACGAAGATCGGTTGCATGTCGATTTCCATATTCGTCAGAGTATCGAACTGGAATATCGCGATAGATGCCATGTTTATCAACATTAAATGTCACATTTATTGTTTCTGTAACAGTTAAGGTTGCATCTTCGTTTACTTGAATGACTGAATCAAAGGAATCGATCGTCCATTGTTCTTTGGCGCTAACAAAAGCTGTAGAATGTAAAAAATAGACTGTAGAAAGTAGAGTCGCT
The DNA here is from genome assembly GCA_018896835.1 of Patescibacteria group bacterium. Classification (GTDB taxonomy): domain Bacteria; phylum Patescibacteriota; class Patescibacteriia; order UBA9934; family UBA9934; genus UBA9934. The sequence continues at coordinate 9,491 of JAHILS010000008.1, forward strand.
AAAAAGACAAACTTAATACAAGTACCTAGTCTTGTTGGCAACATGCTCATCGAAAGTTTTTGCATATATTGTTTCTCCCTGCGGAGTTGCTAAAAAATAAAGATAATCATTTGATTGTGGATGCAAAGCCGCATCGATCGAATTAATGCCAGGGTTTGAGATTGGACCGGGGGTCAAGCCAGCATACATGTAAGTATTGTACGGTGAGTCAATTTCCAAATCCTGGGCCGACACTGCTGGGTCGTCTTTGCCAGTTACATAATTTACTGTGGCGCATGATTGCAAAGGCATACCAATGTCTAATCGATTATGAAAAATCCCAGAAACAACCTTCATCTCATCGGCGGAAGGAACTTCTTTTTCAATGATCGACGCCAAGGTCAAAAGCTCGTGAATTGATTTAACCCCTGCAATCCCATCAATCTCTTCAACATTCGCTTGCATCTGATCAACCATGGTTGTAACAATATCTCCAGCTGTTGCATCTGGATAAAATCTGTAAGTATCTGGGAAAAGATAGCCTTCCAAGTCTACAGAATCCGGCTTACCGGCCTTGATAATAAATTCATGAGTTTCCAGAGGTGAGTTAATTCCTGTCCAATAATCCCAATCCTCCTGACTGATATCAAACTTTGAAGTAACAACTTCACCGATTTGTTTTAACGAATAGCCTTCAGGGATTGTTATAGAAACATCTTGACCTTGAGAATATTCAGTTAACATGTCAACCAGCTCTGAATAACTTGTTCCCGGACTTAGCTGATAAGACCCAGCTCGAATAGATTTTGCACTTCCGTCCAGCTTTGTGTAAACGCTAAACCAAAGATCTGACGCAATCAATCCCTGCTCGCTAAGTTCATCTGCCACAGTTGAAAAACTTGTGCCTTGCTCTATTGTGAACAAAATTGGATCAGCTTGATCGCTAGCATCTTGAATCCAAAATCTGTAAACCTGCGTGACAACAGTTATAAAAATTATCGCAGAAGCTAGGCCAAGTACAAATAAAATAGCAATTATTTTTTTCATCATAAAACAAAAAATTATATAGATACTTGTTCGGCTAATGCGCGTGCATCTTGAACGTCTGCTGAATCTTTCCCTATATGATACTTCGCAGACCGCTCGGCGTGGTATGTACCAAGAGATGTTTTCAAAACATCATAGGCATTGGTCTTCCCCTCATCACATTGCGATAAAAGTGGGTGTTCTTCTATACGCATACCCTTTGCCTGAGCAGAACTTCGTATTCCTCTTGCCTCGGCCACAGTAGCTTCTTGATTTTGTGAAGCAAAAAGATTAATACCGTGCTCTTGTTGGATTTTTCGCATCCATTTGAGTGCACGTGCAGTTGCATCACGCTCTAATACTTTTGTGCCAGCTGCTGCCTCTTCTTTCATCACGGAACCATATTCTGCAATAAGCTTGGTAATGTCTTTTTTAACTTCTGCTTCTCTATCTAGTAGAAACATTTCCTTCTCACGGATTACGTCAAGCCGTTTAATCTCCTCCTGCAACAATCCAAGAAAAAAATTTTGTTTATCTTTATCTCCCCTTTTCTCCCCGTCTTCCATAAAACTCTTAAAACGCATAGCTTTCTCATATGTCTCATCTCTTTCTTTTGCAAGCTGTGCCTTTTCTTTTTCTGTACGAAAAAGCTCGAGATCCTTCTGGTCAAACTGATCTAAAATACCTCCGTCTAACAATTCAAGACCCCTCTTATTTTTTTTATCCTTCAGTCGCCAAGCCATCTGAAGCCACCTCTGCGTTGAATCCTTGCTATCATCTGACAAAATGTATTGTAGGCCGTAATCAATTCCAACCATTTTTTGATCACGGCTTTGTGCAGCGTGTCCCATTTCGTGCAAGGCTGTAGCAATATCAACTGTTGATTCTGCAGGGGGGATCAGAAGGACAGACCTTCTTTCTTCATTACCTGGTCTACAAAAATAATTTTCACCTCGTTGTTGCAAAACAACTTCGTTGGTTATGCCTACTCGCTCTAATAAATTAACACGCTCCCCAGATGGAGAAACTAATTCATAACGAACGACTTCCTGACCCTCGGGATACTCAGGGTTATTTCTCGTCTCAACCTCAGTAGTACAAACAACTTCTCCGTTAGCATCTTTAATCTCACGGTTAACTATTTTTCGCTCTTGTTCGATAACTTCTGGGGTTGGCTCCTCGTATTCTTTTTCTTGATGGCTGGCACTGGGTAATTCAATATCATTCATATAAATACTTACTCACTCTTCAAAATATTTTCTTTAATAAACTTAGCAACTCTCTTCAGGCGTTCGTGGGTGCCGGAGTCAAACCATGGTTCAGTGGCGTGATAGAAACCAAGGTTGTGTTCGCTTTTATCAAGCAATGGCCAAACATCGACCTCGTTTGAAATTGGACACTGCTTGGGAATAAGATCTTTAATCTGTGGCGTCATTACATACCAGCCTGAGGAAACAAAAATCGAATCTCGATCTTTAAGATGAGATTCGCATTCTTTTCTATCAATATAATTTATTAATTGACGCTTAGCCGAGTCATGCACAAGAACTTCGTAAGACGCATGCTTATCGACCGGAATTTCAATCGCCGCGATCGTGGCTACTCCGCCAACTTCTTTGTGACGTCCTAAAAATCTATCAATATCAATCCAAAATAAATTATCCGCATTAGCCACAATAAAATTATCATCAAGCGCGTCCCAATCAACAAGCTGTGTCCAGCCACCTGTGCCCATCGGCTCTGGCTCTTCTAAGTATGATATTTCCATACCAAATCTTGATCCATCACCAAAATGATTTTTAATTTGATCTCCCATGTGGGCAATAGCCAAGGCAACACTAGTTATTCCATGGTTTTTTAAATGATCTAAAACATACTCAATCATCGGCTGACCATGGATTGGCACCATGGGTTTTGGACAATTATCAGTAAGTGGGGCCAAACGAGTGCCCTTTCCACCAGCAAGCAAAATAGCCTGTATTGGTCGTTTCATAATGAAACTATTGTAGCGTTTTAAAACAAATATGTCGATTTTATTCTATTTCGTTGACTTTTGGTCAAAAATATCGCAAGCTCATTGTGCGATGTTCGCCCTTTCCAACAACAGAGGAAAACTAATGAAGTTCAAAATCACGAAGATTCAATTCGCACTCGTTATGGCAATGAGGACCGCCTCTACCATAATCAAAGCAAATGGGTCGTTGCCGGGCTCGCTCGCACGTGCTCTGGTCCGATTCTATTTCGGCATTCATGTCAATCCGGGTAGGGTTCTCGACGTCATCGAGAAATGGGACACGTCTGTTGTCTTCTTCTTGGAGACAAGAGACGAGTATCGGCTCAGACGTGAACCAAGGGCTGTCGAAGTCAACCTGTCACGCGACTTCGCTGATCCAAAGACACTTTCTGACCCCGAGCTTAGAAACATCATCAAGATGGCTACCAGCATCGACACCACGCAGGAAATAGAAACTGCACAGGCAACAGAGTCGAACAAAAGGACTGGAAGGCCAAGAAAGGTGATCAAGGAAGGATCACTCGAAAGCCTGATCGGCCCCATACGCGGACATCAAATTCGACGTTGCAAAATCCTGGCAGATCTTGCTGACCTGCAAAAAGAAAATGGTCACATCGATCATGAATCCACAATCGCGGTCTGCCGGGAAGTTGAGCCAGGGATGCAAAGACACCTCTTCATCCTGCAGAAAATGGCAAAGCAGGGATGGCTAGAAAAAATCTCTGGCCCCAACTGGAAGCTGACGCCAAAAGGCCAACAGATCGCTGAGGCATTTGTTCGCACCAAATAGCCTCACAACAACACGTGGCCCCGCACCAAAGGTGCGGGGTTTAATGCATTAGATTAACTCAAGATAAAAAATATCACTGGAATAATAACTCCCAAAATCGAGCCTGCTAAAACATCTAAAAAATAGTGGACGCCTACGACGATGCGTGAGAATGAGATGTAGAGGGCTAATAGGTAGAAAGCAATCACAAACATCCAACCATGCTCAAGTGATGAATTTAAAAATGCATACCCAAGAGCTGTGGCAAATGCAAAGCCAGAAGCCGAGTGAGCTGACGGGAATGAATACGTTTTGATAAGTAGTTGATATGCAGTCTTATCCTGCGATGGCCGGTGGCGTTTGATAATAAACTGAAGTAAAAGCGCTAAACCTGAGGCTATAATTACCGGTGCGATCCAATAAAAAACTTTCGATGTTTGATCAACCACAAACAGCAAGCCGATCATAACCAACCCATACAAGTACAGACCCCATTCGGAAAGATGAGACCAGAAAAAATACTCGCCGTGAAATGCATTTTGAATTTTTAATGAAATTTCTGTATCCCAACGCATATTATTCGATTAAAGACTCTCCTGTCATCTCTTCTGGGGCTTTGATGTTTAAAAGGTGTAAAAATGTTGGTGCTACGTCGGCTAAGGTTCCAACCGGAGGAATGTGGGATAAATCTTTGCTTGATGCGTCACCAGTAATTCCGGCTTTCCCCTCAAGAGCTGACGACACAACCCACAGTGGAACTGGGTTGGTGCTATGTTCTTTGTTAATGGATCCGGTTTGCAAATTTTTCATTTCTTCTGCATTGCCATGATCAGCAGTGATCAATAACATCCCTTCCTGCTTAAGTACTTCCTTAACGATCTTGCTAACACACTCATCAACGACTTCCATTGCTTGAATTGTTGCCTCTATGTTTCCAGTGTGAGCAACCATGTCGATGTTGGCAAAGTTCACAAAGATAACATCATAATTACCAATCCGAATTTCCTTTAAAATCCTGTCAGTAATTTTGTAGGTCGACATTTCTGGTTGCTTGTCATAGCTTGATACTGCTGGCGAAGGAATGATTACACGATCTTCTTGTGGTTGTGGTTGCTCACTTTTTCCGTTTATAAAGTATGTGATGTGTGCATACTTCTCGGTTTCGGCGATATGCAATTGCACAAGTTTCTCTTTGGCAATCACCCAACACAAGGTTTTATCTATTTTTTCTTGCGGGAAAGCAACCTTGGCTGGCAAACCTTTTTCATATTCCGTCATGGTGACAAAATACAAATTCTCAATGTACTTGCGATCAAATTTAAAAAACGATGGCAGTATAAATGCTTTTGTAAGTTCTCGAGCTCGGTCAGCTCGATAGTTGTAAAAAATTACCGTGTCGTTATCTTTAACAATTGAAACCGGCTCGCCTTTTTTTGTAATTACAACTGGAACAAATTCTTCGTCATATACTTCCCTAGCGTACGATGACTTAATTGCGTCTATTGGATCTTCAAATCTTTGGGCACTTTCCGCCTTTGCCATGGCATTGTATGTTTTCTCTATTCTATCCCAACGGTTGTCCCTGTCCATTGCATAAAATCTTCCAGAAATTGTAGCAATCCTACCAATGCGAAGCTCTGACATTTTTTGCTCAAGCGATTGGATAAATTCAATTCCAGAATTGTACAAAGAATCGCGCCCATCTAAAAACACATGAACCGCAACGTCTGTTAAACCTTTTTGCTTAGCAAGCTCGAGCAATGCATAACAATGTCGATTATACCCATGCACTTTTCCAGTTGATAAAATTCCTATCAAATGCAAAGTTCCGCCAGTTTGCTTGGCATGCTCCATTGCTTTTAAAAATTCTTGATTTTCAAAAAAACTCCTGTCTTCAATCGCCCGCTCGATTTTTGGAAGATCCTGGTAATGAATTCTGCCAGCACCAATAGTAATATGCCCGACTTCAGAATTACCCATCTCTCCCCATGGCAAACCAACGGTTTCACCAGAAGCGCGCAATAACATCGTGGGATATCGCTGGGAGAGCATGTCCAAGGTTGGAGTATTTGCTTTTACCACCGCATTACCTTCGGAATCAGGCGCAATTCCAAGACCATCAAGCACCATCAATACCGCAGGTCGTGGACGTTTTTGAGGATTTGTCATAACAAAGACTATTATATCAAGAGAAAGCAAAAAGCAGAAAATAAAAAGCTTAAGGTTAAAAGTATAAAGTTTAATTGTGGTTAGTTGTAAATACAAAACGCAATCCTGTCACCACAGACTCTGTCACCTTAAACTCCGTCATTCTGAGTCCTGCTACTATTAGAGGACAAAGAATCTACTCAAGCTAGATCCTTCACTTCGTTTTAGATGACAGATCAAAAAATATTATATGGATTTGCCTATACGGGAAACTTATATAGCAATCATTTGCCACATAGTGTTCGATCGAACACTATGTGGCTAAAATAATAAACGACCACTAGATTAAAATCTGGTAGCCTGTTTTAATTCAATAAAAACTTTTTTATACCAACTTCGAACGAAAACCTGTCCGATGGATTGACGTAAGAAGTCATCTCGAGAAGATCCCATACCTACCGACAAGCAAGTCTTGTTGTCGGAATGGGAGGAAACCCCTACCTGTTAACCGCCATAGCGTCGTTTGGATTTAGATAATGAATATCACTTGCTTTCACAAGTCCGAGCATCTGCACACGTGTTGTCACGCTGTCCACTGATTGGAGTGACGAAACCTGGTGTTGCAATTGTTCGTTCTCGTGTTGTATTTCTTCAATTTCTTGATTTAGATCGGCAATAGCATAGCCTTGTGTTGATGATACGTTTACCTGCCAAATATAGAGTGCTCCGGCAAGGGCAACGCAGGCTAGCACACAATAGCCAAACATTTGGCTTGAGGTAAATGTCATTACTGCTGTCTTTACTGATGGGATCTGCATAACTTTTATCTTTTTTGAGCAATGCGCAATTTTGCGCTTCTGGCCCGTGGATTTAATTTTATTTCTTCGTTATTTGGTCTGATCGGCTTTTTTGTAACAACCTCCAAGTCTTGGCAATCCTTGAGAAAATTCTTCACGATTCTGTCTTCCAAGGAATGAAATGAGATTATCGCCAGTCGTCCTCCTGGTTTTAATACCTCAACTGCAGATTGCAATCCTTTTTCTACTTCCCCCAACTCATCGTTGACAGCAATCCGTAATGCTTGGAACACCTTTGTCGCTGGATGTTGTTTGCCAGTTCTTCTCACAACACTTGTGATCACTCCTGCTAATTGTTCTGTTGTGGTAATGCGCTCTTTACGTCGTGAGTCAAAGATTGCCTTGGCAATCTGATGGGCAAACCCCTCCTCGCCCAACTGCCGAAATAGTTTTGCCAAATCGTCTTTTGACCAACTATTTACTATTTGCTCGGCTGTTAATTCCTGACTCTGGTCATAGCGCATGTCCAAAGGTCCATTATTCATGAATGAAAATCCTCTTTTTGGATCATCAACGTGCAATGAGGAAAACCCGATGTCAAAAAGTACTGCGTCAACTAGTTCATCAATATGATCTTTTATTGTTGAGAACGAGTCGTTTACGTAAACAATCCTGCCTTCGAAGTCTGATAATTTCTCTTTTGCAAGATCAATATTTCGAGCATCGCGATCAAAACCGATAACTTTACCACTAGGTTTTGTACTATCGAGAATCTTACGCGTATGCCCCCCAAGCCCGAGCGTAGCATCAACAACTGTGATGTTTGGCCTAAGGTTTAGAGCTTCCAAGACTTCTGTGAGTAAAACAGGTATATGTTCCATAGGTTGTTTGGCTAAATTCCAAGCTTTCCAAGTTCTTCGGCAATGTTTACTGCCTCTTTCTCAGTCTGCTTATTGTAAGCCTCCCATTTGCTTTCATCCCAAATTTCCATTCGAGTATGAATGCCCACTATCACCACTTTTTTACCAAGCCCTGCGTATAAGCGCAGATACTCTGGCACAACGAATCGTCCCTGCTTGTCCAAGCCAATGTCCATTGCCCCCGCAAGCATGAGTCGGGAGAATGCACGTGAATTGGCCTGCCCCAGGGGCAAACTAGCTAATTTCTCAGAAAGTTTGTCCCACTCCTCCAGTGGGAGCAGGAACAACGAAGAGTCAAGACCCCGCGTCACAACCGCGCCTTTTGCAAGGTCTTTTCTAAACTTCGTTGGAACGGCAAGCCGTCCTTTTTCGTCGATTGAGTGATGATATTCCCCTATGAACATATGGAAATACGTAAAGAACATGCGGTTGCGACCCAGCATCACAAGCTATTAAAGATACACAAGCGCGATCTTTGATAACTTTTGATGAGGGGAAGTTTCTCGAGTGTCCTTCTATTTTTTATTATTAATATAAAAACGAAGTAGCCATGAACGAAACGTTAATCGCTTCATTCCCCACTTCGTGCCTTTACTACTCCACTTTACCCCACCAATCACCTACGGTCAACACTTTTTCTCCACTTACAAACACAAACCAGAAAGCAAAAATAACTTGAAAACAAAGAACAAACTCGTGTTCGGTGTTTGTTCTTGTGAATAAGTTTTTCACAAATTGTCCAGCACCGGGTGCTGGACATGTTATCCACAGAAAATTTCGTTTGACGATAAAGCTTGTGACAGTTACCCTTGAGAAGGTGTAGTTGGAATAAACCCCAAACAGGAGACACTGTGGCCGAGACAAACCCTCGTTCATCAACCTCAAGTGCAACCCTTGCCAGACAGACTCCAATGCCTATCAGGTTCGGGGTCAAAGGCACCTGCAAAACCTGCGGAGAGTTCGTGCAGGTCGCGTCAACCATGACCGAAGAAGATGAAGCGCGCGATGAGTTCACAGACGCGCACCTGGAAGAAAGAAATCACTTCTTCAAGGGTGATGTGACTGTCTGGCGCCTGGAACGGCCAGCAGAAGAACAAGGGCCTGACCCAATGGTACGTGCCTATGTTCAAAGCTTGCGTGACAGGCGAAGAACAACAGCTGAAGAAGCAAGCACGTCCCGTCCCCAAAAAATCAAGATGGTGCGTCCACGCTGATCACACCATCCCACTCCCCTCCTCCCACCCGGGCCCTCGCGCCCGGGTGAAAGCTTTTTAAAAACAATGGCGCCCGCCTCCCAGAGTTGGGGGCGGGCTAGTGCATTAATGCGTGAAAATAGTGAAACACACGGCAAGGAGAAGCAGTACGATGAGGACCGCCCACTCCTTCCAGGTGGGTTCGGAACCCATGCAAACCTCCCTGTTTGCTAGTGTTCCTTCAGAGATTACTCTTTGAAACAAACCTCGTCAATCACTTCCATTGTTCCGCCAGACACTTTTTTGCGCCAATCCATATTTTTTTGCAAAATCATTTCCCTGATTTCCGTGCCATTAAAACCAGGTACTGGTTTGATATTCTGTATTTCAACTCCGTGCTTTTCAAACAAGGCTTTCATTTCTTCGTCACCAGTCCAAACCTTTGGACTTTCTGGATTTCCGGATGCCTCCAATACTCTATCAACCCATTCATCATCTGACACGCAATCTGGAACGTCAACTATTGTAGCATCAACTATTCCCTCTTCAAGTAATGAAGCGCTCATCATGGTTCTGATTTGCTCCACTGAAAACAAATCATCATCTCGCTTATCACCATGGCAAATTACAATAATTGGTTTTTCACATGTTTGTGCCATGCCTTGGACAACCATTAGTTGTCCGGTGTGAAAAGGTTGAAATCTGCCTGGAAAAATACATGTAGACATAAGAATTTATCAATTTTCAAAATTTTGTGGTAATCGAAACTGTTTGGCTAGCTCGGTTATAAGCATGGGTGGAACATTGATCTTGCTTAAATCAATCTCCCCTAATTCCTCTCGAGCTATCATCTGCAAGTAGCCAATCTCCAAAGGTTCAAGTCCAATAAGTGTTGCACAAACCGCGTCCACTGCAACTGGGTCATAACCAGCCACAACTACTCCCATTTCCACCATGCTCCCTTCCACCGGACCATTGCCTTCCATGGCTATTATACCATCTACAATTGCCACGTCACACTTGCTCTGTTTGTAAAGTTCCATAATGCTTTGACTATGCGCTATTTGACCTTCTTCCTGAAGCCATGGCCATCTAGCCCAAACTCGGCCGACCACGCTTATCCGAGAAGGAACAATCCACGTACCTGTTGTCCACGAATACACACAGGCATCTAATAAAACGTCATCATGTACTTTTAATGGCGCAATGCAAATTTTCATTTGGGCTTCGACTGCAGTCTTTGACCTTCGAATAGGGTTCTCTGATCCGTCTTTACGCACGGTGTGCCCGTCCACGAAGTCGTCATCATTAAGATCTATTAACTCAACCTTATTATATTCATCAAGCAAACGCTCGTAACCGAAATTATCAAATCCTGCCATGGTGCCACTATGAGACGCGTCACCAATTTTGACAGGAGTTTTGCAATAAGTACGAATTACGTCTAAAACACCACGAACAGCATCAACATGCGTGCAAGCAAGCTGACGTTCGTGGTCAATCAAATTCACTTTTATAAAAATATATTCAGAAGCCCGACATTTGGTAATAAAATCCTCGCCAAGCTCCTCCACAGCTTTTCGCACCGTTACCCTGCGATCCTCCCCAGTTTGTAAAATCACGTTTTTCATAACCTTAGTTTAGCACACACCCAAGAGGATGCTAGAGCTGTCAGACTGTGGACAAACCCGAACCCCAATTTTAAAAACATACACAAAACCCGCCTCAAAATATTACATTTCTAAAAATCGTGTCACATTAGTGACGATCGTCACTAATGTGACACGATTCCTGCGTTATCACGTTCTAATTTATAGATATGGGACACTTTCTCCTACACATACCCACCAGCCTGGATGGTCCAGAATTCTTTGTATATTGCGCAGGTTTTAATGAGCTGTTCGTGTGTTCCTTGAGCAACGATTTTGCCTTTGTCCATTACCAGAATCTGATCGGCGTCCATAACTGTTGACAGTCGGTGAGCAATGACGATGGTTGATCGTCCGGTCATTGCTATCTTTAGAGCTGTCTGCAAATCATGTTCTGTTTTTGAATCAAGCGCACTGGTTGCCTCATCAAGTACTAAAATTGGTGGATCTTCGAGTAATACTCTGGCAAGAGCAATTCTTTGCTTTTCTCCACCTGATAACTTCACGCCACGCTCCCCAACAATTGAGTCATAACCCTTTGGCAAACCTTTGATGAAATTATGAGCTTGCGCTCGCTTGGCAGCGGTTTGAACCTCCTTAAGCGATGCGGTGGGCTTAGCTAGTCGGATATTATTAATAATCGAGTCGTGGAACAAAAGATTTTCCTGCATCACAAATCCAACATTTCCGCGTAAACTTCTTAGCTTAAGATCTCGAATATCAATGCCATCTATACTAATTGACCCACTGCGAGGATCGTGATATCGAAGCATCATTTGCGCCAAAGTTGACTTTCCTGCCCCTGACTCACCAACAAGCGCAAACACTTTTCCGTCAGGAATTGTAAACGAGACATCTTTAAGCACCGTCTTTCCTTCTTTGTATCCAAACGAAACTTTATCAAAAACTATTTCACCTCTAACTTTCTTTAACACTTTTGCGCGAGGTTTATCTTTAATGTCAGGAATAGTATACCAGTAGCTTGATGCGCGATTGAGATATACGAATGATTTGGAAAGATTTGGCAAAGTAGACATGATCATCTGCACCGAGCCAAACATAAAGTTGGCAAAGCCCAAGAACATAATGAGCGTTCCAATCGAAGTCGTTCCTTGCAGTACAAGCCAAGCACCAGCCATAAACAAAAGCAATCGACCGGAAATATAAATAGCACCATATCCAGCCTCCACTGTTGCCCACAAACGGTTAATTACAAATTGGTGCTTGCAAGAAAGTCTATATAATTTAGCAAATGTTATTACTGAACGGTCTTCGCCGGAGAAACTTTTAATTGTCGCGATGTTTGAGATTGCATCACTAACATGCCCAGTGATTTCATCCCAATATTTTCCAACCGAGTTTTGCTGTCTATTTGCTGTTTTAAGATTTAGAAATCCGATTACAATAGAAATAGGAACTGGAATAAGAGCAACCAAAGTTAAACGCCAATCCAAAT
>JAHILS010000009.1 GCA_018896835.1 Patescibacteria group bacterium
ATCAAGGTCTTCTGGGTCAATTGATTTTTTTAACTCCCGAGCAGTATCAATGTAATGCCTGGCAGTTTTTCCACCACCAGTCACAAGCAATAATTTACGCCCACGCTTTACTTGCGAAAGTACAAACTTCTCTAGGTTTTTTAAAAACTCAACATCAGGCCCACCTTCAGGGACAATTAACGATCCTCCAATTGAGATGATAAGTGGTTTATTCTTTTGCAATTCTAGTTTTGGCATAGTTAGTTATTCAGCGACCACCTCCAACCAACAACTCATAGACCCCCTCCAACTCCCCCTTGTCAGGGGGAGAGATGAGGCTTGACTCCCCTCCTTTCAAAGGAGGGGTTGGGGGTGGTGGTCATTTTAAAAACGAGCCTTGTTCAGGCTCGGTCATTTTTATTAATTGATTTAAGTAAGTGATTTGTTATTACTGACACTGTCCACAGAATTATCGCACCAGCTAGTGCTGTCCAGAACCCTTCAATCTGCACACCTTTGACAATAGTTCCCATGAGCAGAATCATCAAAGCGTTGACTACAAACGTGAAAAGTCCAAGAGTTAACAGATTTACCGGAAGCGTTAAGACGAGAAGTATTGGACGGATAACAGCGTTGATAAGTCCCAGGACAAGCGCTGCTATAAGAGCATGGTAGAAGGTATCAACATGGAAGCCTGCCAAAAGTTCTGTCAGAAGCAGTAACGCCACAGCGTTTATTAACCAACGAAGTAGTAATTTCATATGAGAATATTATAACACATCAGATTATTAACATAGCATCACCAAATGAATAAAATCTGTATTCAAGCTCAACCGCCTCTAAGTAAGCTTTTTTGATAAGCTCAGATCCAGCCAAGGCTGATACAAGAATAAGCAAAGTCGACTTTGGCAGATGGAAATTTGTAATAAGCCCATCAATTACCTTAAACTCAAACCCAGGTTTGATAAATATGTTTATATCGCCCGAATATGCCCCACAACCTTGCATAGCCACGCCCTCCAAAGCTCTTGTCGTTGTTGTGCCAACCGCGATCACACGCCGGCCTGCCTGCTTTGCTTTTTGGATCTTATCTGCAACGTCTTGATCGATCTGCACATACTCGCTATGCATTACATGCTCTTCCACAACTTCAGTTTTTACCGGCCTAAAGGTGCCAATTCCAACATGCAAAGTAATATACTCAATCTCAACCCCCATTTTTTTAATCTTATCCAAAAGCTCTGGGGTAAAATGAAAACCAGCAGTCGGTGCTGCCACTGACCCTATATCTTTTGCATAAATTGTTTGATATTTGCTCAGGTCTGCGGGATCTTGATGAACATATGGCGGAACTGGAATCTTGCCATGGGCCTCACAGTACTCCAGCACATGATTATCTGATTGCTGAAACTTAATTCTAGCTGTTCCTTCCTTTACATCTTTATTAACAATACTTGCCCTTAGCTCACTATTAAACTCGAGCGTTGATCCGACTGGCACACGCTTTGCGCCCCCTAAAAGCACCTCCCACTCCCCTGCAATTGATTTAAGTAAAAACACTTCCACTACTTTTTCCAAACCATGAACTTTAGCAAACAGACGAGCTTTAAAAACCTTTGTCTTATTAAGCACAAGCACGTCACCAGGCAAAAGATACTCGGTAATATTATAAAAATGCTTATGCTCAATGGTACCAGTTTTGCGATTAACAACTATAAGCCTGGAGACATCTCTTGGCTCCACTGATTTTTGAGCAATCAAGCGCTCTGGTAAATTATAATCAAATTCTGAAATTAGCATGATATTTTCTTGCTTACTCACCACCCTTATCTTTCGAAAAACTCGATCTCTCCCCCTTTCTAAGGGGGAGTTGGAGGGGGTCGTTAAGAATTAAGCTTATCTTGTATTTCTTCTAAGACACCCTCCATATCATCAAAAATTCTTTGATTTGTAAAACGAATAACAGTCAAGCCAAAAGCATTTAAATATTCTGTTCTTTCTTTATCATAAATCTGTTGTTCTTTTTCATAATGGGAATCACCGTCTAGCTCAACAACAAGCTTCTTAGTAGAACAATAAAAATCAACTATATAATCTCCTATTCCATGTTGCCGACGGAACTTATAACCAATTTGTGACCTTGAAATATAACCCCATAATCGAATTTCTGCTGGTGTAGGATTTATCCTTAAATTTTTCCGCCTATCTTTATATTCTTTTCTATTATAAATAAACATATCTGGTTTCTTGCTTCTCCCCCTGTCAAGGGGGAGTTAGAGGGGGTCGTTCTCTATTCGTTCCAAAAAGCGCCAACCACCCCTACCCCTCCTTTGAAAGGAGGGGAATGAGTCTAAACCCCCTAATAAGGGGGAGTTGGCTTGCCGTTCCGAAGCTACAAAGTAGCGAAGGACGGAGGGGGTTGATTAAATTAACTATAAAAATACCAAGGCTGATAATATTGAATTAGCATCCACAAAAATGCGCTTTCCATGGCCATGGAAATTAGGGTCTCAAACCAAACTGTCCTTCCTTCTTTCCACCCAACCCAGCCAAAGCCGATGAGTGGAAACACTATCAAATTGAGAAATAGCCAGAAAAGTCCGGCCACGATTATCATAGATATTATCGAAAACGGAGCGTGCGTCACTACCAGCCAATCACGCTCTACAAAAAGAACATACACGAAACCGTAGAGTGCGCTAATTATCAAATGCAATAACAAACCAACACCAAATACCTCGCCCTCTTTTAGCTTATAGCCACGCCAAACATGAACATCAATAAGCAGTGGCATATTCTTAACCCGTCTTGACGCTTCCAAAATAATCGCTGGCATAGCAATGAAAAATCCTACCAAAGTACCAAGAGTTGTCGCTAAAATATAGTCCATATTAAAATTCTATTTTACAAACACCAACGTTATCTATCCTCTCAATACAATGATGGTCTGCCGGGCATTGCTCATCGCTTGTACAATAACAATGCTCAACGCAAAGTTCAATGCAGGCAATCTCTGGGTCTATTGCCTCTTGTCCTCGACATGCTGATCCACACGGATTCCATAACCCGCCCGAATCCTCACAAGTAGCTTGAGTCAAATCCTGGTGCGGTTCTATTTGACCTGACGACTTTTGTTGTTCAAGCTTTTGAACAATCCCTAAAACAAGAGCAATAAACAAAATAGCAACTATTAAAACTCCGTGCCATTGTTTGAATTCAGCATTTTGCTTTATCAATTTCATATTCTATTGTTTACGGGCCCAATCAATCAAAAACCAGGTAGCTCGGACATCGTCCTCATTATAATCCACAATCTTTTGCAAAGCTTTTTTGTCACTATTTTGATAATAGTCATTAAACCAAAGCACCGAATCTAATCCAGAAGCATCAGCGCTCCGCCATGAAAATCCTAAATACTTGGCAATATCCTTAAGTGAATAGAACGGCAAAGGGAAAATAACCGCCTCTCGTAGTACTGGCAAAACATCAACCGCTTTATAAACAAGCCTTTCTTCTATCTCGTCTGAACACCCAAACCGCACAATAAACTTTTTAAATACATCTGTTTCATACCAGCCATAATGGTAAATCTTTGCCTGCGGATATTTTTGCAAAAACGCCACAAAATCCTGCCACATATTCTTAACCTCATCTTGATCCTTAGCAAAAAAACTATGATATGTCTCCTTGCCATCCTCAACCTTTAAGACTCCAAATAAATAATCTATGTCTCGCAGTGGATCGCTTTCAATATCAACAACCAACTCAATGTCGCCTATTTTTGGAAATTCAACATTTCGCAATTTTATAATACGATCTTCCTTCATAGCCTTGGCTTGTTGGGAAAGAAACAAGAGACGATCGTGAGCGATGCCACTAACCGCTTGAAGCTGTTGCTTAGTTGCCAGGGCTAAGGTGGAAAGGTCTGGTATTCCAGCCTCTTTTAGAGCTGTTGCCTCGCTTCTCCACAAACGGTTAAGCAAAGAGAGATCATCGCATGCCTTTGCATGAGCATGGCACTCTGAAAAATATGGAGATTGTTTACAGCTTGAAGTAAGAAAAATAGGGGGTTCTTCCCCTTCTAAAATGCGTTCAATAGAATCAAGAGTTAGATGAAACTCAGCTAACATCTCGTCAATAATATAACCCTCTATTTCACCATTTGTGTGCAAAACATAGCCCTGGACCGGACGGACGCCTTGGATGCGTTCTAAAATCTCCGCATAAAATGCACCTTGAAATCGATATTCGTCCTTAAGGTGAGAAGAGCGTTTGATGTCACAGGCAACATAATAATAATTTCCGAAGTTAGACTTGCCCTCAACCCGTTCTAAAACGTCAGGTCTACCAACCCAATCGCGGTAAATAAGCACGCCTTTATAAATTGTTTGCACGCCCTGACGCATAAGCTCAACCGTACGCTGTGAGGCTTCGTCTACGTCATCAAGATTAACTTCCACAATATCGCGAGCATTAAGTAATTCAAGCTCACGCTCACGCAACAGCCCCTCGTCCTGCAATTTGCGCATAATCGGCTCCTGCACATCTTGCCCATCCCGCATTTCATACATTAACCAATGTGGGCATTTGAGATATTTATAAAACATTTGTTCTGTAACTTTTGGCATACTTGGCTTAAGTATAGCAGAAACTGCGACGTAAAGGCGAAAAATATTACCCAGGAAGTTCGACTTCCATAGAAGTTGAACTTCCACACTAAAACGTGAAGCCCGCGACCATGAGGTGTAAAGTACATAAACGTCGTGCTAAAACAACTGTATTTCATCCAAGGTAAGCGCAGAAATGCGATTATTTTATTTTATGGTTTAAAATGTAGGTTATATGAGTCAAAAAAACAGCGCGTTTGTCCACTTTGTAAATCA
>JAHILS010000010.1 GCA_018896835.1 Patescibacteria group bacterium
ATCCGCATACTTATTACAAAACATTGCTCGAAACAATGCGTGGCGACGGAGCGCAAGCTTATTTGGCTGTTGGGTTTTATGACGACCGAGTGATTTGTGCCAACATTATGATCGACTTTGCTGGCGTGCGAACATATCTTCATGGCGCATCTAGCAATTTACATCGTAATGTCATGGCTCCAAATTTATTGCACTGGTATTTAATAAAAGATGCAATCGCCCATGGCATGCACGCATTTGATTTTTGGGGCATTGCTCCACAGGGCGCTAGCCAAAAGCATCCATGGCAAGGAATCACACGTTATAAAATGGGATTCAACGGTAAGATAGTCGAGCATCCTGGCACAGTTGATTTGCAGATGGAGCATATGTGGTACGGGCTTTACCGTTCCATGCGTGGGATTAGAAGATTTCGAGTTTAGCTAGTCAAATTATGAATAAAGTTGAGATTAAATTTGAAAATAAGGAAATCCGCGGGGTTTGGAGGGATCAAGCGGACGAGAGCGTGTGGGCAGAGATTTTTAAATATCGTGAATATCGGGCGTCAGAAGACGCTATCAAACAGGCAAAAACCATTTTTGACATTGGTGCTCACGCTGGTTTTTTTACGCTCTATGCCAAGGCTCTTAATCCAGCAGTTAAGGTTGTCTGTGTTGAACCTGAGAATAATAATATTCAAACATTAAACAAGAATTTAGAACTTAATAGCATCGGAGACGGAATAAAGGTTATTAGTGGTGCGCTTGTGCCGAAAGCGGGGAGATATGTTTTAAAGATTTCACAAGATAGCCATAATCATCAAGTTGCCAGTAAAGCCGAAGGAATTCCTAAGGAATTAGCGCAGTCAGTTGTTGGATATACTTTTACCAAACTTTTAAAGCACACAAAAACAGTGTCAGTTGATTTGCTTAAAATGGACATTGAAGGGTATGAGAAAGATATTTTGGAGGCGCTAACACAGGACGAGTGGCAAGCAATACGAAATATCGTGCTTGAATATCATGGTGGAGATGGTCAGCGAGCGTACGCTGAAGCTATTTTAAGAAAGAATGGGTTTAGCGTGCTGGTGCACCCATCGCAATTTGATAAAACAATGGGCATTATTTTCGCCCGCAACAAAAAAGTTTAAAGGCGACACGCTGTATCACCAGACCTTGGTCTGGTGGCTGTTTACTGTTAAAATTCAAGATTAAAGACTTGACCCCATTTTCTTATTCGACTGCGATTCCGCCAACTCGGCTGGCTTGCGCGTCATCTTGCAGATCAGTTGTGAGCGAGTCGGTTGCTCGAGAAAGGGCCGTATCGGTCAGAGCGTCATTGGCAATCAAGCTACTGGCTGAAATAAGTTTTACAAATGAGCCGATGTCTCCGGTATCAGGCGTAATGGATATTGAAAAAGATCCTTGTATTTGTTCTACGCTCGACGAGAGTGACGAGACGCTCCAAGTTACTGATTTTGCGGAATCATTATAAATTATGGCCCCCAAGTCTTGTTCTACATTACCAGCCCATGAAACATGCGGCGGAAGCGTGGCATTAACTGTGATATTTTTTAAGTCATGCAGACTGTTATTGATTGTCCAGATGACGCGGTATGTTGTGGTGTTGCCGACTTGTGGTGGCAGTGGACCATTTCCTAGCGCTGAGCCGTTTTCATCGTAATATCGAATCGATGTTTGAAGCTCGGCTTGTGAGTTTATTGACACATCAATTGGCGAAGAAAGAGCACTATGACCTTCGTAATCGGTCGAGGCAACAACTCTAAACGTGTCAGCATCGCCGACGCCGATCGTTGAATCTATTGGGAAACTCGTATTTATTGTAATTTTTTCACCAGGCTCGATAGAGTCAAATGACCAGTGTATACCGTCGCGGGTTATTGTTCCGCCATCAAGTGACGATTTATTCCAAGTAATTGGGATTGAGTCATCGGATTGGAAATCCAAAAGCACAGTTAAGTCTTCAATTTGTCTGTCTTCTGAATTTTCTAGCCCGATACTAAGTCGTAGAGAAGAGGACAGGTCAACATTGGCCGATGTGGTTGAGCCATTAGCTACCAGTCCAATTGTGACATTGCTAGCTACAACATCAGTGTAGGCTTGGGCAGTTGCTTGCTCTAATTCTCTGTCAGCTGATTTGATTTTTACAGATAAATTAAAGTACTGGAAGTTTTCAATATTTGAGGCAAATGTTCCAGAGAATTTTATTTCTTGTTTTCCTTGTGGATCAATGCGTTCGATTAACCACTCGGCTGGTCCGCCACTTTCCAAAGCTGGATCGCTTTCTTGAAGATAGAAACCGTCAGGTAGGTCAACGCCAGCGATAATGTTTTCAAATGCCTCCTGTCCAGTATTTTCTACCGAGATTGTATATTCAATATCCTGACCAGCTGACGCTTCCTCTGACCCATTAATAATAGCTTTGAGTGTTCCTTCGATGGTTGTTACGTACGCGATCGCAATTTCCTCAAAGTTTGAATTGAAGTTTGCTGGCTTGTATGACGCATGAACTTGTACCGGAGTTTCAGACGGCACTTGCGCTATCCAAACTCCATCAATGACTATTTTTCCGTCAGACATTCCTGGCAATGAACCAAGTTCCCAAATCAAATCGTCAAGATTAGTCGGGTCTTGGCTAAATGAATATGTGCGAAATGTTGCAGGCAAGTTTATGTCCATCTGCAAGGCAGCAATTGGTACGTTTGTGGGGTTAGCGTATAGGATTTCGATTTGTGTTTTTTCTCCACTGGCGATTTGCTCTGGTATGTTAATGGACAGATCAAAGGTTTTGTCATGGGATACTTCAAAAAATCTAGTATACACAAAAAAACCCGCCCAAGACGTAGCCGCTATTATTGCCAATACAACCGTGGTAACTAAAAGTGTACGCGTTAGCTTATTTTGTCTTTGATCAAATTTATTAAAATCAATTTTTCCATTGCCATAAATCGCCTGCAAGCCCTCGTCCATTAAAATTTCTTTTTCATCACGAACTTGTGCCTTGGTCTTGTGTTCGTGATCGTGAGTTGTTGAAATATCTTCTATTTTTTCTACATCATCAATGATAGTTTCTGCAACTTTTTTAGTTTTTTTCTTTTTTTTCAAAAATTTAAACATACCTAGAATTGTTCAAAAAGGGCAGATAACACACGATCTTGGTCGTTGTTAAACTCTGTTCCAGAGGAGAATAAATCATTTTGCGAAGTCCAGATAACTTTTTGGTTGGTGGCATTAAAGACCCTTATTGTTGTGGTCCTTGTTACTACACCTGGTTGTTTTTGGATAAAGATTGAATATTCGTTTAAGTTTTTTAAGCCAATATACGACTTTGCCTTTTGGAAGATTGAATCATTTGTTTGCTCAAACTTCCAAGGAAGTTTGTATGTGAAGGTGGCAACCTCGGTTTCACCTGGTTTTGTTTGTATCCAGTTTCCAAAAACCGTTTTTCCTTGCTCGTCCCAAATATCTGTTTGCGAGATAGGGTCTTTAGCAAAGTTTGCTGTCCAAAGAAGCATGTCGGTGTCTGAGGACAATGGCGTGTCGGCCTGCTCAAATAAGCTTTCATCAGGAATCTCAAAGCCGTTTGCTTGAATAAATTCACTACCCTCTGGGACATACAACCGAACATAATCAACGTTATTTACTCCCTCAAATAAAGCAGAGCTCATGCCTGTATGTTCTTTGGTGATTGTGACAGTGTTGATGATAGAACCGTCTTCTTGGATTTCAACGTCCAAATTAACACCCTGCTTGATAACAGTGTCTGTTTTTCCTCCACCTAGGTTTGAATCAACAACCATTAAATAATCGCCTTGAGTATTTTTTAATGACCCGGACCAATTAAGGGTTTCAATATCTGATTGTAACTGGTTGTCTTCCATGTACATTAAGACGTCTTTTTGCGTTAAGGATGCAGATAAAAGATCAATGACCTTTAATAATGTTTCTGGGTCAGCTTGTTTTAGAATTTCAAGGACTTTTGGAGCTAAGTCGCCAATAAATTGCTTTGGTGCGTCTTGCTCGCGATCCCCATCGTCTTGATAAGATGCGTATTCGTATTCAACTATTTTCTGAGTTTCAAAAAGGAAGTTTTCACTGGTAATAGTTCTGCCGTATTCTGGCATGGCAATTGGACCGGTGATTTCCAAAAGCTGTGGCATTAGTGTGGCATTTATAGCAATTACGCCGTCAACGGTTGGTCCACCAGCTTTTTGATAAAACCAGATTAATTTTTGAGCAGAGCTTGGGAAATCTGGGAACCAATTTGCATCATGAAATTCCCAGCGATCGTTTAATAGTGATAATGGTTGAGGTGGAGCAACAAATTCGCTGAGTTGACCTTGGACGTCATAGCTTCCACCACCAGGAATATCTATATTTGTTATTTCACCATCAAGCACGTCGATTTGGGCAAAACTTCCAATAAACCCACCAGTTGCTCTCAATTCGGTATTGTTTTGGAATACTAGCAAATATCTCATTTTTTCTTGATTGCCAAGAAGCGTTTGCAAGGTGCCAGAAAATTTCAGGAATTCTTCCATTGATCGTTGTAGCGAAGGCACAGTGCTAAGAAGTAGTGTGAGCTTGTTGGTATAATCTTGTGGAATAAATTCTAGATTTATATTTTTCAACGCATTATTTGCAGTTTGCACTTCTGGTAAGGCGTTTGTGATGTAGGTTGTTAAAAGTTGAAGTTTGGTGACAAGGCTAAGGGAATTTGAATTTGAAAGTTCTTCAATCGCAGAACTTAGTTTGGCACCAGACTGGGAAAGGGAAGCACCTGCCGAAACTAGTCCTTGTACGGTTTCGTACGTGCTGTTGGTTTGGGGAATGATATTTACCAAAGACGCAGTAATCAGTCGCATGTCATCCATTGATTTTTGGGCATTTTGAAAGTTTTCCGTAGCACGCTGGAAGTCCAAACTAGCAGCTTGGAAGTCTTGGGACTTAATTGAGTCAGTTGCACTGTCAATTTGTGAAATTGCTTGCTGGCTAACACGTTCTATCTCGGTTTTACGTGAAGAAGTGTCAGAAAGTCCTTGCATGGCATGGATTGGCATGACAAGCACAAAGGATAAAAGTAAAAATACCGCGATTGCTCGATGTCTTGCTTGTTTTGGCAGTAGTAAATGCAAATTATGGAATCTGCCAGTAATAGTTTGAGTAATCGTGATTGAATCTTCTTCTATTTTTTCTGCTGGCTCGATGGCGATTGGCAATTGTTTTTCTTGGTCCAAGATTTCAAATACGTTTGGTATTTCAACATTAATTTGTGATCCTGCGAAGATTTCGTAATCTTGTTCCAATTTTGCTTCTACCTTTCCTGGACTTATCGTGCGTTCTGTTTCGCGTAATTGTATTGCTAAGTCGTCGAGGCTAAGGATAGTTATGTCCTCGGTTTCTGTTTCTTCGATTAACTGATAATCGCCGATTGACGATTTTGCTAGCGAGTCGGCAAGTTCTTTGATTTTATCTTTTTGAGAAACTTCAAGGGATTGCACGGCTTGTTTTTCGTGGTCAAGCTTGATTATGTATGGAGAAAGTTTGCCTTGGGACGATTTATGAATTCTTACTCCTAAATCTAAAACGTCACTAATTCCTTTGTTTTTTAATGATACTGGCAAGGCATCGTCAAAAAGAGCTGGCGCAACTGGTGCCATTTTTGGTTTTTTTATTAAACCTTTTTTTGATTTTTGTTTTTTGACAGGCATGGGTCTGAAGCTTGGGAGTAGTTTAGAGCAGTGATTGATTGTTGTAGATTGCGAGGGTTTGTTTGGCGGTCGCTGACCATGTGTATGTTTTGGCGAGTTCTTGTCCTTCTTTGATTAGTTTTTCAAACCTTTGAGGTTCACTGATTGATTGCTCCATTAGCTCAACCAATGCTTCGATATCGTCTGGGTCAAAATACTGAGCAGCGTTTTTGAGAACTTCTGGAATCGAGCTAGTGTTTGAGGCAACAACAGGTGTTCCATAGCTCATGGCCTCGAGTGGGGGAATGCCGAATCCTTCAATTCTGGAAGGAAAAATAAACAGTGATGCGTTTTTGTACAAGGCTGATAATTCTTCGTCAGTGGGCAGGTCGATAAATCTGACATTCTCCAGACTAAGTCCAAGCTCGTCAGCTTCTTTTTCCAACCTGGCAGAAAACATGTCTTTGCGTCCAGCGATAACTAGTTGGACATATTGATTATTTTCTTTAAAGCGGGAAAAGGCATGCATCATCATTTCGATATTCTTGTGAGGGTAAGCATTTCCAACATACAAGAAATACGGTTGGTACACGCCAAGAGCAGTTAAGCTTACGCTACGCGCTTCACGGGGTGGAATTACACCATTTGAAATAACTGTGATTTTGTTTTGTTTAACACCAAAGTGTTCCAGGACTTTTGTTTTTGTAAAATTTGAAATAGTAATAATGTGTCGGCTTCTGTGGATTGCGTTTTCCAGTACAAAACGGAAACCAGCATGCTTGAATCCGTAAACAAGTGGATGGCGAGTGCTAACCCGGGCTGAGTATGGTACCTCGAGCATGATCAAATCATGGATAGTGACTATGAAAGGAACTTTGGAAAATACAGGAATGTTCCAGTGAGGGTAATGCATGAAATCGACATGGCTACGAGCGATTATTCCCGGCATTTTTCGCTGTTCCTCAATGCTGTACCAGGGTATGTCAATGAGCTGTTTGGAAAAGTTCTTGTTGGTAATTTTACACTGGTGAAAATTTTCTTTTTTGAGAAACAGTGTGTACTGATTTTTGTGATCAATATGTTGCAAATTAGACACTAATTCAGAGACGTAACGGCCAAGCCCGCCTCCACCCACTCGTGGACCAAAAAATCTAGCATCAATGCCAATCTTCATGTATCTATTTTACCATGTTTTGGCGAATTTTTTATGCATGCCTGTGAACAAAAGTGGATAAGGGAGGCATGGTTTTTTGTTATTTTTTGCAACAAGCTTTTAAAACCCCCAGAGTTCGGCGGGCGGTGGCGTTCCAGGAGTAGATGTTTGATGGTAGAACGAATGTCTCTTTTTGTTTTTTTAAACCAATTTGCATGGCATGAAAAAGATCGTGCACATTGTATGGGTCAACGTAAATTACGTGTTCTTTCCCAACTTCTTGCATAGATCCAGAAAAGCTGGAAATAACTGGTGTACCGCTGGCAAGCGCCTCCACGATTGGTAGCCCAAATCCTTCAAAAAAAGATGGAAAGACAAACAGGTCAGCATGTCGGAATAAGGTTGGTTTTTGTTTTTCTAAAACATAGCCCAAAACATGGATGTCAGAAGCAAAGGCTGAGGTTGTAATTAGTTTGTGAATTTGTGAGTTTTTCCAGCCCCGACCGCCAGCGATAACAAGGTGGTGGATTGCTCCGGGGTTATGCTTTCTCCAAAGTTCGTAGGCCTCAATAATTGTTTCAATATTTTTTCTAGGTTCCAGTGTGCACAAACTTAGGATGTAAGGATAGTTGATGTTGTAAGTTTGTAAAAAGTTTTGATCGCATGGTTGCTCATTTGGCGTAAATTCATCGTCAACTCCCAGTGGAGTTGTTGTTATTTTATCCTCAGGAATGCTCCAAAGCGCAGTAAGGTTATTTTTCGTGTTGTCTGATACTGCTAAAATCGCTTCCGCATTTTGTGTTAGCGTGCGGGTAGAAGCTGTTTTGTGCCAAAGCCTGTCTTTGTGCCGAAAGAATTGAGGAAAAAGTTCAAAAGATAAGTCATGAATGGTAATAGCGTAAGGCCGGTGGGTTTTGATTATATTAGTATTAGGAAAAAACCAGACATCAGCTTTTTTGGGCAGAAAGTCGTCAAGCGTGTGCGCGGTAAAAATAAGTTTTGCAGAGATGATTCTATTTGGCGTTTCCTGTTTAACAACCTCGACATTTTTTCCATAGAAATTTGGAAGTTTTGCCAGAGTTTGTGCAGATCCAGAAGCGAAAAAAGTAAATTGATCGTCAGGCGCAAGCCTGGGCATGCGACTGATGAGCTCAATCGTATAACGCCCAACGCCTGAGTGCTGATTGGTCGCCAGATGTCGGATGTCAACAGCGATATTCATATGCCATTAGACAGCTCCTAAGATTTTTTTTCTGTGCTCTTGCCATTTTTGGTCAACGTAGTTGCGCATTTTTTTATGGTAAATTTCAACAGAAAACTGCATGGCATGGGTGCGAATTTCCATGGGATTAAATTTTGTGTGGTCAAAGTGCAAGACAGTATTTGCTAGTTCCTCCCAATTTTGATTATCAAAGAAAATTCCAGTCTTTCTATCAACCACAGTCTCGGTTGCTCCTCCTTTGCGATAGGCGATAACTGGTCTACCGGCAGACATTGACTCAACCGGAGTTATGCCAAAATCTTC
Source organism: Patescibacteria group bacterium (assembly GCA_018896835.1). Taxonomy (GTDB): domain Bacteria; phylum Patescibacteriota; class Patescibacteriia; order UBA9934; family UBA9934; genus UBA9934. The sequence goes on from JAHILS010000010.1 coordinate 8,368, forward strand.
TTCTTGCGGGTGGATAAAGGCAATTGCGTCTTGGAAAAGACGAGTGCGTTCTTGGTTAGAAACTCGTCCTAAAAATTGAATATTACTGCCAGCGCGTTTTTGTAAATCCTTCTCGATTGGTCCTGTACCAAATATTTTTAAAGAAATGCCAAGTTTTGTAAAAGCATCTACAACCATATCGTATCGCTTGTAAGGAACTAGTCTGCCACCTGATAAATAATATTCTTTTTTGTTTGGTGATACTGCAAATTGATCGGTTTCAACTGGCGGATAAATAACGTCACTTTCTCGCCGATAGTATTTTGCAATTCGACGTTGGACGGTTTGGGAGTTGGCAATAAAGTAATCAACTCGGTCAGCTGACAAGCGATCCCAGGTGCGCAAATGGCTTAAAAGTGGCGGTAAAAATTGTTTTATAATCCCAGGCACGTGCAGTTCCTCAACATAGCTATGCGTGTCTGACCAAAGGTATCTAGTTGGTGTGTGGCAGTAACAAATATGAATTGCGTCATTGGGTGGAATTACACCTTTGGAAAATGCGCTTGAGCTAGAAACAATTACGTCATAATCTGAAAGATTATATCCTTCAGTAGCAGTTGGCATGAGCGGAAGCAACCAGCGAGAATGGCTTAAGGCGCCGGGAATGTTTTGTAAAAAGCTTGTTCGGATATCGCGATGTCCAAAAACATTATCCATGACAGATTTGTCATAAAGTAAGGTATAAGTCGGAGCCTTTGGCCAAATATCCTGAATGGCTTCAAGCACCCGTTCCGCACCCCCACTTTGAGTTAAATGGTCATGAATAAGGGCAACCTTCATAGTACTAGCTATTTAAGCACGACGAGTGCGTTTTATCAAGGAAATAAAAAGGGTCAGGCACCTCACTTTGAACATATGTTCTATGAAAGGTGCCTGACCCCAATTTGATTAGTATGCGCCTTTGCCGAAGATTACTACTAGGGGAGTTTTAATTAGGATGATGATGTCCAACCAAGGGTTCCAGTTTTGAATATAGTGCATATCGAGCTGTACTTCTTCATCGAAGTCTAGATCTGCACGACCGCCAACCTGCGCCATGCCAGTCATGCCAGGCTTAATTGTTAGCACTTGTCGTTGGTGGGGTTTATAGTCTGCCACTTCTTCTGGCAAATGTGGGCGAGGGCCGATTAAGCTCATTTTTCCCATGAGTACCAGGTAAAGCTCGGGAAGCTCGTCAATGGAAAGCTTGCGCACTATTCGTCCGATGCGAGTAATTCGTGGGTCGTGAGCAAGTTTGAAAAGTGGAGTTCCGCCTCTTTGGTTTCCGTACTTTTTAATAAATTCAGGGTCAAAGCGATATTTGTGTGCGTTTTTAATCATGCTTCGTAATTTGATGTGATTATATTGCCGACCTCCTTGTCCTACTCGTTTGTGAATAAAAAAGATGTTTCCTGGCTGTTCAATAAACAAGGCAATGCTGGCAATTAGTAGAACTGGGAATGTTAAGACAATGAAGATTAAGGACATTACAATATCAAATCCTCGTTTAAAGATTGCACCCCAACCATCAAGTGGCGTTTTGGGAACCTCGATGATTGGTTGGCCGGCAAGAGTATGAATAATTGGCTTTATGGCTCCGCTGGGGAAAAGTGAGGCTGAGTAATAAAAGCTCAAGTGTTCAATGTCGCTAAACGTTTTCATGGCTTGAATTTCTTTTTTATCAGCGTCCGGGTTTGCCAAAATAATTCCATCAAGCAAGTTTTTTTTCTTTAGTTCCAATAATTTTTGGCGGGCGCTTTCGTTAAAGTTAGCAATATGTTCCACCACTTCAAATCCTATACTTGGATACGCTTGAAAATAAGATCGTAAAGATTGTCCAGATTTTGTTTTTCCAATAATTGCAACTCGGTTAAGACCGACGCCAAAATGACGTAGTGATCTTTGGGTCATACGAACAAGATAACGTTCGATTGCCACAAAAATTATGGAAAATCCCCAAACCGCCAGCACAATAAAACGCGAGTCAAATAGCTCGCGGAAAAAGAAGGCAATGCCAAGCACTACTGCAATCCCAGTTGAGCAGGCCAGAATAATGCGAATAAGTTCAGTGGCCAAACGAACTTGTCTAATGGCATAAAGCCCAGAGATGGCAAAAACAATAATCCAAGTCACGGCCATAAAGGCTGTGATTTTAAGGAAAGTGTCAAAATCAAGATTGAAAGTTACTTGTCTGATGTCACGGACAAAAGGAGTGAACCTAGCCCAGTAGGCAAAGCAGGCAGAACAAACAAGGATGATGTAATCGAGGGGGACTAAAAGTGCGGTAAAGAAAAGATTAGCTCGTTTCATAATGTTTCTATTATAACAAAAAACGCGGTTTTGTACCGTGTTTTTTGCACTTAGGATTTGTATAAGCCGAATTCTGTAATTCCTCTTGATTACTTGCGTAACCTTGGGAAACGATAGTCATTTATCTAGTGCTACTGTTGCCAGTAACCTCAAGCGAGCTACCTAATTTGCTCTTGCACCAGAATGGGTTTACCACGTCACGGCGTCACCGCCGGACGAAATGCGTAGCCTTTTGCAAGACATCGCATCACTTTTCACGTTTTACTTTGCGTAGCAAAGTAACCCTGAGTAAGCGAGATTAATATCGAGCGCATCGAAGGGTGCGTTGTGAATCCTTCGACTCGTTGATCACTCGCTCAGGATAACTTCGCTACGCGAAGTTAGTATTGTCTCTGTGGCATCCATCCGTCGCTCTGCAGGCAGAGCTATGGAGGATCTCGCCGAAGCGAGACTTTCCCTAGGTTTGATCGGACAGGCAGGAACAGTATTACCAGTTCCTTCCGTTCTGATGTATGTCCTGGTCGCCGTTAGCGACATTCTTTTTTCTATGCACGTTACCGTACATAGGGTGTTCGGACTTTCCTCATAATTTCTTGCGAAATCATGCGACTATCACAATTCCTAAGCACGCAAAATATACCAGTTTTAGTCGTTTTTGTCAATCAATGTACGGTTAGTTTTTAAAAGCACTTCTCCCCGGAACGCGAGATGCGTCCGGGGAGACGATGAAGATGTGGTGTGGTCTTTAGTCGACCACGATTTCGATGCCACCGAGGGCATCGAGGTTGCAGATCGCGCTGGCGATCCGCTTTGCTCTGCCCCAGGGGTCCATTTCGATTTTCTCCACGACCGGTGGGGGAGCCACGGGCTTGGCGTACGCGTTGGCCGCATGCACCACGTCCAGGCCGACGGCCTGGCGCAGACCCGAGGGGATCGTCGAGCACATCTGGCCGAAGCTCGCGCTCCGCACCATGTTGGTCAGGATCACCGGGTTGCACACGGTCATCCGGGCCGTGTCGCGGAAGATGGTCTGCAACCGGTTGCTCGCGCCCGGGTCGGCGCGCAGGGCGCACGCGCGGGCGACCGAGTCGACCATCGCGTTGACCGAGTCGGCGCGGACGAGGTGGGCGAAGTCGATGAGGTCGCCCAGGGTCATCTCGATCTCGATGGCCTTATGGAAGATCTCCACGACCTGGTCGCTGGCGCCCGGGTCGGCGCGCAGGGCGCATGCGCGGGCGACCGAGTCGACCATCGCGTTGACCGAGTCGGCGCGGGTGAGGTGGGCGAAGTCGATGAGGTCGCCCAGGGTCATCTCGATCTCGATGGCCATGTGGAAGATCTTCTTCCGCTGGTCGCAGGCCTGCGGGCAGAGCCCGTTGAGCATGCCGGCGAGGTGGTCGACTATCTGCGAGGCGGACTTCTTGACGAAGACCTTCTTGACGTCGTCGTCATCGAAGCCCATGCCGTGCTCGGCGAGCCTGTCCTTGATGGACATGGCGCGCGCGAGCGCCACCCTGTGCTCGGGCGTGCGCGAGGTCCACGGCACGACTGAAGGCGGGAGGAGCGTGTGATCCGTCGTGCCCGAGTGGATCGGGTGCTCCTCGGTGTTGGGGAGCTGGCAGGTGACGGAGATGGAAGTGTCGGAAGGACTCATCTGGTAGAACTCCTGCATGAGGGCAGCGTGGTATTGTCAGCGCGACGTGCGAAGACGGGGAAATGCTAGCAAGATTAGCCCTTCTTGTCAATCACAGGAAGACAAACGTAGGTAAATAAAAAGACCTATAAGTCTTGTGGGACTTACAGGTCTTGTTGAAGGACTACAAAGTTACTCCAATGGCTTTTTTAACTTGCTTAAGTTTGGCGTCAGCTTGCATTTTGGCAGTTTGTGAGCCGTTTTGAATGATTTGCTTGAGTTCAGCTGGGTTGTTTAATAATTCTCGCATTTTTGTTTGGATGGGGTCTAGGTAGGCAAAGACTGCTTCGCACAAGCTTTCCTTCAGTACTTTCATGCCTTGTTCGGCATATTCGTTGGCTATTTCGTCAGCTTGCCTTCCTGTGGTTAGGCTAAAGATGGTCAAAAGATTAAATAGTCCTTCTCGGCGATCTTCCAGAGTAATCAAGCGCTCAGAATCGGTCACTGCGGACATGATTTTTTTGTAAATAATATCTTTGTCGTCCAACAATGAGATGTAGCTTTTGGCGCTTGGCGCACTTTTGCTCATCTTTTTTTCCGGTTCGGTTAATGACTTGAGACGTGCTCCTTGTTTTCGAATGGCTGGTTCTGGCACCACAAAAATATTGCCATAGGTTTTATTAAATCTTTGGGCTAAATCACGAGCAAGTTCCACGTGTTGTTTTTGGTCATGACCCACAGGAACAATTTGAGTGTCATAAAGCAAGATGTCCGAGGCCATGAGAATCGGATAGGTAAATAATCCGACAGACACACTGTCTTGTTTGTCCCCTGATTTTTCTTTAAATTGCGTCATGCGTTTGGTCTCGCCCATATAAGCAACGCTTTGCAAAATCCAAGCCAGTTCGGTGTGCGCACTTATTTGTGATTGCTGAAAAAGTACTGTTTTGGTTGGGTTGATTCCTGACGCCAAATACGCGCCGGCAATTAAAAGAATGCTTTCATGGAGTGCCTTAGGGTCATGAGCAACAGTAATTGCATGATAGTCAGCAATCATCATGGAAAGATCATTTTCCTTTTGCAGTTCAACGGCCGGAGTAATGGCGCCAAAAAGATTACCAATGTGCAGAACGTTTGTGGGTTGAATACCAGTGAGGATGCGCATAAATATTTGGGTGAAAAAAATCGATTAGACCTATATTATTGAACTTCTTGATTATATCAGAAAATCAAAACTCGCGAGCAAGCTCGCGAGTTTTCTTACATTTGTATCACCACAGGCAGGATCATTGGTCGGCGCTGTGTTTTCTTAAACAAGTGCTTACCGACCGTGTCGCGAATAGTTGATTTTATGTAATCACTATCAGCCATAGACAATGGATCTTGATCAGAAATCGCCTTTTTAATCATTGTACGCGTTTCTTGGATAAGCTTCTGGTTGTCTTTCATGAATATAAATCCACGGCTAATAATGTCTGGTGTGCCAATTAGTTGTCCTGTTTTTTTGTCGATTTGCACAACCGCAATTACCATACCGTCGTCGGCGAGAGTTTTTCGATCTCGCAAAACTACTTCGGAAACGTCACCAACTCCCAAACCGTCAACAAAGACGTATTCGGTATTGGCTCGTTCCTCAGTTTTTTTAATGTATCCTTGTCCGTTTCGGTCCTTAGTTAAATTTAATACTTGACCATTTTCGGCAATAATTACATTTTCTTCACTATATCCCAGGGAGTATGCGACATTAGCATTTTCAAACAAGAGGAAGTAGTTGCCTTCAATTGGCATGTAATACTTTGGCCTGATAAGAGAAATTAGTAGTTTGATATCTTCCTTTTTTGCGTGTCCTCCAGCGTGAACGTCCATGGTTTCGGAGTGAACAATTCGCGCGCCTTTACGAGACAATGTGTCTTTTAGGCGAGAAACTGATACTTCGTTTCCAGGAACAATAGAGCTAGAGAAGATGATTGTGTCTCCTTTTTTGATTCTGACATTTTTGTGTTCATCATTTGTAATTCGGCTTAAGGCTGCGTTTTCTTCGCCTTGAGCGCCAGTGCACATGATAAGAACCTTGTCGTCAGGTTGTGAGTTTACTTTTTCAACTGGCAAGAGCGTACGATCACTAATGTGGATGAATCCTTTTTGTCTGGCAATTTCCACGTTTGATTTCATTGATCGTCCGTCAATTACAACTTTCCGTCCCAGCTGTTCTGAAATTTCCAAAACCTGTTTAACGCGAGAGAGCAGGGAGGCGAACGTTCCCACAATTACGCGTCCTTGGGCTTTCTCAATAATCCCGCGCAATTCCTCGCCAATTACTTTTTCCGAGGTTTGTTGACCTTCCTTGTTAGCGTTGGTTGAATCACCCATTAACAGCAGTACGCCTTGTTCACCAAGCTTGGCCATCTTGTGAAGATCTCCTGGCTTGTCGCCAGCTGGGTGGAAGTCAAACTTCCAGTCACCAGAGTGGATGATTATCCCGGCTGGAGTTTCAACAACTACAGCTGCCGAGTCTGGAATGTTGTGGTTCATGTGAATAAAAGAGACTTTGAATACTCCGAGTTGGAGGATGGCGTCGTCTTTTATCTCTTTGATGTTAATGTTTGATTGTGGATAATCTTCTTGTCGCTTTTTGATAATCCCAGCAGCGATAGGCAGGGCAAATACTGGTGGGTTCCCGATTTTTGGAACAATATGTGGAATTCCGCCAATGTGATCGTAGTGGCCATGAGTAATTACAACACCACGGACATTTTTTTCTTTACCTTTTAGATAGCTAACGTTTGGGATTATGTAGTCAACGCCATGCATGTCTTCTTGTGGGAATTCAAGTCCCATGTCAATTAACATGATGTCGTTTTTGTATTCAATAAGCGTGCAGTTTCGGCCGACTTCTTCAAGTCCGCCAAGCACGATAACTCGTACCTCGTCGCCAGCTCGACCCTTAAACACCTGAACTCTTTCTTTGCCATGTGTTTGTTTAGATGTCTGTGGAGTTTGTGGAGAGTGATGTGCGTGAGGCGCACGTTTTTGAAACGGTTTTCTACGCGTATTGCGATGAGTTGTTATTCTTTGTTTTGGCTGTACCATAATAAAATGAATGATTTTTTTTAGAATTAATTTTTTGCATTAATAAAAATGCGTTTATATGTGTGTTTAGTCTGTAAAAAGGGACGCACGAGGGTTTAAGAAAAGAAATATACCAGTTTTTGAACTTTCTGTCAATGCCTACTGTGTAGTGAATGATTTCTTTGTTTTTATAAACCAAGAATTGATAGATGAAAAACGGTCTGCTGGAATATGGATTCTGTCGATATTAGCGTTGTTTATACTGCCTGATATTGCGTATGTATACTGTGGTTGGTAAAGGAAAATGGCTGGATAGTCAGCATTTACTAGTTTCTGTGCTTCAATAAGAGCGCCTGCTTTTTCCTGAGCATCTTTTGATTCCTGGGCAGTTTCAAGCAAGTCATCAACGTCATCATTTTTATATAAAGAAAGATTTAATCCAGATTCGCCAGTTTGGGTTGAGTGCCAGAATGCATAAGGATTAAGGTCAAGGTTATAAACTTCACCAGACAATAAAATATCGTAATTATGATTTTTTAAAGTGTCTGATTGGAGTGTTGCCTGATCAACTGTTTTTATTTCTACTTGGATTCCAAGTTCCTCCCATTGAGATTTGATTACATTTGCCACGTCTTGCAATTCTTGGGCATCGAGTGTTGTTATTGTGAGTGATAATGTTTCGTCGTCCTTGGTTCGCATTCCAGATTCTGGATTGATTATCCATCCAGCTTCGCCCAATAAAACCGTTGCATATTTTTGATCAAACAATAGATCGCTTACGTCCTCTGAATATCCAATAGTTCCAGGCAAAACAAAGCTTTCCATTTGTTTTGCATAGCCGTTAAATACTTCATCGATAATACGTTCTTTATATGTGGCGTATGACAAAGCCTTCCGCACCAGCACGTCGTCTGTGGCACTATCTGAGTTTTGATTAAAGAATAGAGCTACATATTCATGCAATCCAGCTTGCTGGATTGCGATGTGATCATCTTTTTCAAAACTAACAGCATCTTCAATTGGTAAATAGCTGATCCCTTCAATATTATGATTTTTTAATGCAGAAACAGCTGATGTTAAGTCAGGATAGAATTTGAAAGTTATTGTTTCAATGTAGGGACCATCAAGATAATAGTCATTAAACCGTTTGACTGTGTAGCTTAGTATCTCGCCTGACTTGCTGTCTTTTTCAAACATTTCAAAGGCGTACGGTCCAGAACCGATTGGTTTTATGTTAAACGCAGTTAGAACAGAGTTGGCTGGAGGAATGTCCTGCCAAATATGAGATGGCAAAATTCCAACTGTCATTAAATTTAGAAAATCAGGTGATGCTTTTTCAAGATCAAAACGTACTGTGCGTTCATCAACTTGGGATACAGTTATTCCGCCAAACGATGTAGCTAGTGGACTGCGATATTGTGTATTTAAAATAGCACTAACTGTGAATATTACGTCGTTGGTAAGTACTGGATCGCCGTCTTGCCATTTTGCATTGTCGCGAATTGTAAAAGTGTATTGTTTTTGGTCTTCGGAAATCGTATAAGACTCGGCAAGATCCGGCGTTACCCCTTCACTGGCATTAAATTTCATAAGCCCGCTATAGATGATCGATGCTAGGTCAGTGTCAACGTCACCTGTTAGAGAATAAAGCGGGTTGATGAGTTGTGGCGATCCAATCAATCCTTCTGTATATGATCCTCCAGCGACTGGGACTATTTGTTGTTTTGTGCCAATTAAAGAAAGTGCTAAATAAGCAACAGAAAGTATTATAGCGAGCAAGCAAACCCCAGCTATTGTTTTTTCTTTATGCGACAAAAGGTTAGTAAAGTGTAAGAGCTGTCCTTTTGACGGCATTTTTCTGGTTTGCTTTGCTTGCAGTACCTGCGCCATGGCTAGGTGCTTGGAGGTCGCTACTGTATTTTGTTTTTTGGAAAATAAATTTGAAATAGGCGTTAGTAAACGTCTTATGCTTTGGGTGAATTGTTTACGTAAATCAGGCATGTATTTGCCTAAAGGCTAAAGCCTTAGAACAGAACATTGATAAGTGATATCACAAAGAATGCGATAGCTATGATAATTGTGGTGATGTGGAGTTTCTTTTCAACCCCTCGTCTGGTTGTTTGGACATTGTCGTTCCCTCCAAAAACTGATCCAAGTCCAGCACTTCTTGATTGGATCATAATTGTTCCAATAAGTAGAACTGAAAGAACTAACTGTATGATATCTAATGTCATAATGAATAAATACTAACAAAAAGCTTGGCTTTCGTCAATTCGTATGTGTAATAAGCTATCACAAAGTCAGATGTTTTATGTTATGATATGTACGTATGAAAAGAGTACTTATTATATTTTCTTTTTTAACTCTAGGTTTTTATTTGTTTCCACAGGTCGCTTTTGCGACCTGTACGTGTTTTTGTGAAACAGAAGACGGGGCGCAAGAGCAAGGGGTGGCGGATGACATCACATCTTGCCAAAGTACTTGTGATGATTTTCTTGGGTGTTACACAGACGATCAGAAAAACATGTATCCAAATTACAACACGCAGTGCTGGACTCAGTATGAATGTGAAAGTCAACCGGTTGAGTACTCAGGTGGAGTTCTTGCCTCAGAATGGGACGGGCAAGCGTCATTTTGTACGTCAGGAGAAGGACTTTGTTATAACGAGCCAGAACCCATCAAGCTTAATGTGGCTATTGGTAGTTTAACCCAAGCTACGAGCTTAGGAGAGTATATCAACGCAGTTTATAGTTGGCTTTTAATCGCTGCTAGTTTTCTAGCTATCGTGGTGATGATGATTGGAGGCATAGAGTACATCCTAGCTAGAGGTAACCCTACAAAAATTACTACAGCTAAAGCTCATTTGCGTCAGGCAATTACCGGAATAGTACTTTTATTTGGATCATACGCCATCGCTAACATCGTTGATCCACATTTTGTAACTTTCAATCGTTTTCAACCTCCGCGAATTCGGACAATTGTGTATTTGGACGAATCATCAACTTGTGAGGCAATGATTAACGCAGGGCTTGCTGTTACACCAAATCCGCCCGGTTATCAAATATGTGGCTACAAAGGTACAGTAACTGCTCAAGGAAGTAAGCAAACTTCAGTTGAGATTGGGACAGAGTGCACTTATTCAATGTGTGCAAATTTGAGGGAAACATGTGTTGGATCATCGCTCACAGAGACAGGATATGATTGTATTAGATGTATTGAAGCAGTAGAAAAAGGCGCAACACCAAGTACTACAATGTGTGAACAGTTGGAGTATAACGATCTAAATCCCTCGGACTCATTTAATTATTTTTGTGAGTATGACCCAGGATTTCTTGATGCAGGTGTTTTTGGAGCGCAATGCGTTGAAATAGTTTATCCAGAAGACGAATATAATGCTGACGACTCTCCAACAAATGTTCTAAATTGTGATTTATTACGAGCTGACGCGGAGGCGGGTGATAGTAAAAGTTGCAGGTTTTATGACAATGTTGTTGTTGGGTATGAGGATAATACTGGAGAAGTGTTAGGTATTGATTATAATGAAGTGGATGATGTTGAGGATTCTGATGGCGAGTTTCCGTGGCTGGAGTTGATTTGTGATGCCGATCCATGTCATTTAGCTCCACCGAATGAGAGATGTGAGGTGGTATCTGCTGATCCGGATGAGCTAAAATATTTTGCAGCGGCGTGTGCATTACCACCATTATTCCCAATGACTGCAGTTCTTATTGTACCTCTTGGCCTTATGAGTCTTGCAGGTGATGAATTATTAGCGAATTGCACTAATACCAGTTCAGTTCCGTACTATGGATTATTTGCCTGTAAAGATGTTAATGGTGACGATACAGATTGTAATTTTTCCTGGTAACAGATAAAAATATAAAAGAAAGAATAAGCCCCAAGCCAAAGGTCTTGGGGTTGTCGCTTATCTAAAATCGTGCTATCCTCGATTTCGTTATATTCACAAGTAATTTTTGACTGTGAAAAATGAAGATTGTTTGATCATCCGTGGAGCACGAGTCCACAACTTAAAAAATATTGACTGCGATATTCCAAAGAATAAACTCGTGGTTATAACTGGGCTCTCTGGCTCTGGAAAATCTTCACTTGCCTTTGACACTATCTATGCCGAAGGTCAGCGCAGATACATGGAGTCGCTTTCAAGCTATGCTCGTCAGTTTATGGAGCTTCAGGAAAAGCCGGATGTTGATGAGATCACCGGTTTGTCTCCTACCATAGCGATTGATCAAAAATCATCTTCCCATAATCCACGCTCTACTGTTGGTACCGTCACGGAGATTTATGACTATCTGCGTGTTTTATTTTCTCGTGTGGCAAAACCGCATGACCCGGTTACCGGAAAGTTGATTGAACAAAAAATAACCGAAGACATTATTGCTCAGGTTACTTTGGCGATGAAACACAGTGAGATACTTTTGTTTATTCCCATGGTAAAAGACAAAAAAGGTGAGCATGGTCAGGTGCTTGTTGCGGCCAAGAGTGCGGGATTTGAAGAAGTACGATTTGATGGCTTAATGATGGACTTGGACGACGCGATTGCTATGAAAAAGCAAAAGACTAAGGAGCATACCATCGAAGTGCTGGCGCAAAGATTTAATAAAGGTGAAGACGTGCCAATCGAGCGCATGCGCGCAATCATGGAAAAGGCACTAGATCTGGGAAATGATCAGCTAATCATGTATCGAGATGATACTGGAGACGAGGAAGAACTTGTGCGTGGATATAATTTGCCAGGCGGAATGCAAATTCCGCAACTTGAACCAAGACTTTTTTCTTTTAACGGTCATCAAGGCGCGTGCTCACAGTGTATGGGGTTGGGAATAAAGCTTGTCTTAGAACCTGATCTTGTTATTCCAAACAAACGACTCACCTTGGCTCAAGGGGCAGTGAAACCTTGGAGTCGGATTGCTGGAAATCAAAGCGGATACATGGAGATGTTGCAGGTTGTTTCCAAAAAACAAGGTTTTAGCATGCATGAAGCATTAGAAAAATTTACAAGTAAACAATTAGATTTAGTTTTACATGGGACAGGCGATGAGCAATATCAACTTGGCTCACAACTGGTAACATTTCATGGAGTAATAGGCATGCTTGAGCAAAAATATCGCGAGACAACTAGCGAGTATGTACGCAAAGAACTGGAAACTTACATGCGCTCCATGATTTGTCCGGCTTGTGCAGGGAAACGATTACGGGAAGAGGTGCTCTTGTTTACAATCAACGGTCAGTCGATTGCTGACGTTGTATCTCGGCCAATTGAAGACGTACCAGAGTTTTTTGATGATGTTTTAAAGGAAGCTAAGAAGTTAAATGGCAAACATGCGCTTTCACAGGTTCACATGCTTGTTGTCGAACGTGTTGCCAAAGAAGTCCGTGAACGCGTTTTGCAACTGATTGATGTTGGGCTTGGGTATCTTACACTTGATCGCAGTGCGATGACGCTTTCTGGCGGTGAATCCCAGCGTGTGCGCTTGGCAACACAATTGGGGACTGCTTTGTCAGGAGTAATCTATGTTTTAGACGAGCCATCAATTGGTCTGCATCCGCGGGATAATGTTCAGTTAATTAAAACGATTAAACATTTGCGAGATTTAGGAAATTCAGTTTTAGTTGTTGAACATGATGAGGAAATGATTATGTCAGCTGATTATGTGTTTGATGTTGGACCTGGTGCTGGCGAATATGGTGGACAAATAGTGTCACAGGGAACTCCGGCCCAAATTATGAAGGATAAGTATTCTTTAACTGGCGAGTATTTGTCAGGCAAGAAGAGTATTAAAGTTCAGAAGAACTGTCGCAAAGGAAATAATAAGAAAATAACAATCTCTGGAGCCAAACAAAATAATCTTAGAAATCTTACTGTGGACATCCCCTTGGGAAAATTGGTTTGCGTAACCGGAGTTTCCGGGTCAGGGAAGTCAACGCTTATTTTAGACATTTTAGGACGATCACTTGCCAAGCATTTTTACAGAGCAAAAGCTTATCCTGGTGAACATAAAGCAATTAAAGGCATAAAAAATATCGACAAGGTTGTAACTGTTGACCAGTCACCAATTGGTCGCACTCCACGGTCAAACCCAGCAACCTACACTGGAGTTTTTACAGGCATACGTGATTTATTTACCGAAGTTTCCGAGGCAAAGTTGCGTGGATATGATGCTGGCAAGTTCAGTTTTAACGTCAAGGGTGGCGGGCGCTGTGAAGCGTGTTCGGGTGACGGTCAAATTCGCATTGAGATGCAATTTATGCCAGACGTGTATGCAACTTGTCCTGAGTGTCATGGCAATCGTTATATTCAAGAAGTTTTAGATGTGCATTATAGACAGAAAAATATTGCCAACGTGTTGGACATGACCATTGACGAGGCTCGAAGATTTTTTGCGGACAAATCTAATATTTATGAGAAGCTAAACGTGCTTCATGAGGTCGGTCTGGGATATTTAAAACTTGGACAAAGTGCTACAACTCTTTCTGGTGGTGAGGCACAGCGTGTGAAGCTAGCCACAGAGTTGAGTCGACGGGCAACAGGAAAGACTTTGTATATTTTGGACGAGCCAACTACTGGCTTGCACTTTGACGACATTGAGCGCTTGCTTGGAGTCTTGCATGCACTTGTGGACAAGGGAAATACTGTGCTGGTAATTGAGCACAATACTGACGTAATGAAGTCCTCAGACTGGATTATCGACATGGGACCAGATGGAGGAATGAAGGGCGGAAAGATTGTGGGAGAGGGAGCTCCAAAGGATATAGCCAAACTCAAGACTTATACTGGTGAGTATTTACGCCGAGCAATGAAAGACAAGAAGCCTGTGAAAAGTTTGAAAAAGAAGAAATAAAAAAAGAACCGACTCAAGCGAGTCGGTTCTTTTATATTTTACTTTTCAGTTTTGAGTTCTTTGAGTTTTCGCTTAAAGCTTCCTCGTAGGTAGCTAAGTTTTGCTCTACGTACTCGATACTGTTTCTTGATTTCAACTTTGACGATATTTGGTGAGGAAAGTGGGAAGATTTTTTCCACCATGAATCCTTTTGAGTCTTTGCGAACAGTCATGGTGCGTCCGATGCCTTTGCCTTTGAGGCCAAGGACAACGCCTTCAAAGACCTGTACGCGTTCGCGCTCTTCGCCTTTACTGGTGAAATCTTTAATGCGTTCATGTACGCGGATTACCATTCCGGTACGAAGCTCTCGGTTTGGAAGTTCCTTAGCGGGAATCTCCTCAACAGTCTCGGCGTTTTCCGTCTCGACCTCTTCTTTAACTTCTTCAACTTTTTCTTCATTTTCCACTTCGACGTTAGGAGAAGTCTTTTCGATTTCTTCAACCTCAGTCGTTTCTTCGATTTTCTTTTCTTCATCACTCATATGAGTTTTTTTACTTCATCGCGCCAGAGGAAAGGTTAAGCCTTTCATTCACAGATGGATTAACAGGCAAAAGTGTAATAAAAATAGGGAATTTTGTCAATCGGTGATTGGTGTCTATTGTTATTTCCTAAGATTTTTTGCTATTTGGATGATTGCTTGCTCAAAGACTTGATCAATGCCCAGGTCTGTTGTGTTAATCACCAAGTCGTAGTTGTTGGTGTCGTAGACGTCAATGTTGTAATAGGTTTTGTAACGATAAATCTCTGATTCTTTGCGTTTTTGATTGGCTTTATGCAATGCCTCGATGGTGCTGTATTGGTCGCGCTTGTCAC
>JAHILS010000011.1 GCA_018896835.1 Patescibacteria group bacterium
GGGTGGTGAATTACTTGTTAAAGTTGGACGCTTTGGCCCATATGTGACTGACGGGAAAACAAATGCCTCAATTTCAAAAAAGATTGATCCAAAAACATTAACTGCCGAACAAGCGATTGAACTGTTGGCGAAAAAAAGAAAAAAGACCAAATAGGTCTTTTTTCGAGTTAATTAAACTTTCGTGTTGGTAAAAATGCCGTTTCTCTTCTAAGGTTAGCATCAATCTGGAATACTTATGGATCTATGACCATAAGTGGACCAAGAAAACGTTGTCAGAAGTGCTAAAATCAATGCAACGCTGGGGCAAAACACCTAAAGGCAAGATCCGTTGGAGATGTAAATATTGCGCAACTTCAGCTACACGCAAAAGAAAAGACAACTGTGAGCAAGCACGGTTGTCTTTATTTATAAAATGGTTAACAAGCAAGGATTCTTTAGTGGATGTCGCACATGATGTTGGTGTAAGTGTTCAATCAATTATTAAGCGGTTTGAACCATTTTGGCTCACTCCTCCACAACCTCAGATAACAACAAATGTACGGGTACTAGTATTAGACGGAACCTCAGTTGTAAAAAGAAAATTGATGCTTCTTATTGCAGGAGATGGTGACCAACATATCCCGATCTTTTGGTCAGATGTACATCGTGAATGTTTCGACACATGGGGTACATTCCTTCGTTATCTGCTTATGTGTCATATACAACCAGAATACATCGTCTGTGACGGTCAAAAGGGGTTATTAAAGGCTATTCGTGAGGTTTATCCAGATACAAAGATCCAGCGATGTGTAATTCATATAATCCGTCAGTCGAATAGATGGTTAACAAAGAATCCAAAGACAAGAGCTGGAAGAGAGCTTCTTGTTCTGGTAAAACAATTATCCCAAATACAAACTAAAAGACAAAAGCGCCGTTGGATTCGTTCATTTAGATATTGGTGCGGACGACATGACAAGTTTCTGAAAGAACGAAGCTATGGGCCAACGGGTCGGTGGTGGTATACACACCGTCGACTAAGAGCAACTCGTTCGCTTATTAAGAATGCTATACCAGACTTATTTAGGCACGTTTCAGACCCCACAGTTCCAAAAACCTCCAACCATGTGGAAGGAGGTTTGAATGCTAGGCTTTAAGAATTGTTCAGATGTCATAGAGGGCTATCCCCTCAAAGAAAATTAGTTCTTGCCGCTTGGTACTTGGCCCTAAGACAGGGTCAAAAACCAACACGAAAGTTTAATTAACTCTCTTTTTTGCTTCGAATTTATCTTTCAAAAGTGTATAAGCGATATTAAGTCGATCCATATCTTGCGTCGATCCGCTTACTTGCGCCTTGGTAAACTGCTCTTTGTACGCCTTATTAACTTCTACCCTGGTAGCGTCTGGTTTAAGACCAAGCTCCCCAAAAGCACCGATAATTTCTGCATCCTTTTGCTCATCTGCGGAAAGCCTTGCCTCCTCCTTACTTCTTTTCTCTGGACGCATTTTTCGCAAAGACTCTTTATACTTCTTCAAAGCTTCGTCTTTTTCTTTCTTTAATTGCTCACGGGACTTTTTCTCATCAGCTATTTTATCCTTAAAATCTCTTAAAAGTTCAATATTTGGTTTTGGTGTTTCACCAAATACAGTTTCTTTCTGACCAATAAGTTGCATGCCAGCTGAAACCAGTTCATTTTTCATCCACTGCAGTCCGAAACTAAGAGCTTTGAGGCTAAATTTCGCGGCTCTGTAACCATACTTAACCCCATATTGAATTGTCTTGACTCCGATATAAGTACCAATAATTGGAGTAAAAAATGCTGTCCTTACACCGAATCTGCCAACAGATTTTGCTACGTTTGGGATAGTTTCTTCAACGGCATTGACAAACATCTTCTCTCCGCCACGGATAGCTGACGGAGCTTCCGACCTTTGACCTGTCCATAATTCTCTCGCTGTTCCAGCTGTTTCATTGGCAAGATCCACCACAACACCCTCAACTTTTTCCACACCTGACTTTAGTACGCGATTAACTTCATTAGTTGCTGACGGACGGCGCTCAGGAGTTGGTGTCCCCACTTCCGGTGTTGCATCTCCAACCTCTACTTCTGGTCCACCAGTCTCTGATCCTGCGCCCAAAATCTCTGCTGCGGCAACGCCAGCCACTGCCCCGGCAATTGCCGATCCAGTTTCCGGCCCAGCTGGTGTTGGAGATCCTTCTACCTCTTCTCCACCAGACTCTCCTCCAGCTTCTGCACCAACTTCTTCACCTGGAGTCACAGGTTCTCCAACAGGTTCTCCAACAGGTTCTCCAACAGGTTCTCCAACAGGTTCTCCAACAGGTTCTCCAACTTCTTCACCATTATCAGACCCTTCTTCTACTGGCGGTGCTGGCACAACTCCTTCAATATCTTCTCCATCACCAGACTCGATAATTGTCGGCGTATTAGCTTCTAAGTCTTCCGCACGTCCAGAATCGATGACTGTCGGCGTGGTAGCTTCAAGATCTTCACCTTCCGGTATTTCCGCGGTTACATCCTCCTTATCGATAGGAATATATTCTTTTGGTTTTTCAGTCTTCCACTCACCTGTATTCGCATCAGTTACCGGCCTATCCACCTTATGCAATGGCACGCGGGCTTCTGAAGGATTTAATGTGGCACTAGCAACATCAGCCACCGCGGTTACATCTAAATCCTCACCACCGCGTTCTTTTACAGCCTCTCTAATTTCTTGGGCAAGACTTAAATCATGCGCCTTTGCTTCTTCACCATCTCGCGCAAGCTCAGCTCGTTGATCCTCAACTATTGCAGCTTGCACTGCTTGAGCTTCAAGGTCTTCAGCTGTTGGTGCACTAACAACTACCTCTCGTGCTTCACCTGTTGGTTTACTTTCAGGACTCTTTTTTCCACGTTTTCTTTTTGCCATATGCATACATGGTATCAAATTGTTGTATTTTCGCGCAATCAAAGCTAGAGTATAATAAATAATATGCAAATCGCTTTTGAAACACTGAATGTAAAACTAACGCCAGACCGCTACACGCCTGAGGATCTTTTGCTTGCCAAAAAAGCTTACGATTTAGCTTTTCAGGCTCATAATGGACAATTACGAAAAAGTGGTGAACCATATTTTGTGCATCCGCTCATCACTGCTATGAAGTTAGCAGACATGCGATTACCGATTGAAATTATCATTGCTGGACTATTGCACGACGTGCCAGAAGACACAGAAGTTGAACTAGATGAAATTCGTAATGCTTTTGGTGACGACATTGCCAACATGGTTAACGGGGTTACCAAACTTGGACACGTGCAATATCGCGGACTTGATCGCTATGTTGAGAATTTAAGAAAAATGTTTTTGGCTATGGCCCAAGACGTTCGTGTTGTTTTTATCAAGTTCGCCGATCGCATGCACAACATGGAAACTCTTTATGTGATTCCTGAGCATAAGCGTAGACGAATCGCTAAAGAAGTGATGGAAATTTATGCTCCAATTGCCAATCGCTTGGGTATGGGAGAATATCGTGGATTATTTGAAGATTATGCGTTCCGCTATCTTGAACCAAAGGAATATAACTGGACCAAGCACTTATTAGAGCAAAGAATTAAAAAAGCCGGACCAGCTATAGAAAAGGCTATTAAGGCTGTTGAGGACGAACTTTCACTTCATGGCATTAAGCCCCTTAGCGTTCACGGCAGAACAAAGTATTGTTATAGCTTGTTTAAAAAATTAAAACGTTATGACGATGACATTACCAAAGTTTATGACATCATGGCTTTACGGATTGTAGTTGGTGATGTGGGTGAATGTTACGCGGCGCTGGGAATTTTACACGGTCTTTACACTCCGCTTTCCGGACGTATTAAAGATTATATTTCTCAGCCAAAACCAAACGGATATCAATCACTGCACACAACCGTGTTTGATGATCAGGGTACAATTCTCGAATTTCAAATTCGCACAAACGAAATGCACGAAGAAGCAGAATATGGTATTGCTGCCCACTGGAGATATAAAGAACAACCGGGTGAAAAAGAACAGCGCTTGGAATGGATGAATGACCTGATCAAAATTCAAAAAGAGCTTGAAGAGGAAGACTTTATGAATCGTCTGGATGAACTTAAGCTTGATATGTTCCAGGACAGAATTTTTGTCTTTACTCCCAATGGTGACGTATTTGACCTACCGTCTGGATCAACGCCAATTGACTTTGCCTACCACGTTCACACTGATATCGGCAACAAAGCCGGTGGGGTAAAAATTAACAATCAAATTGCTAACCTCAACACTCCGCTAAGATCGGGTGACATGTGCGAAATCATTGTTGAGAAAAATAGACAAGGCCCAAATGCTGACTGGCTAAAGTTTGTAAAAACCCAGCACGCCCGGGAAAAAATCCGTGACTCATTAAAGAAAACAAAAAAATCATTTTTCTCGGGTTTTATGGGGAGAAAGTAGGAAGGGGAAGGTAGAAAGTAAAAATAAGACCTGTGGGTCGTATAGGACTTGTAGGTTTTAACGTGCTTAATCTTGGGAGTGCATCACGAAAAGCAAAGAACAACTCAACGCCCAGCCGATTCCCTCGGCTGGGCGCGCATGTTTTTTATGGAAATTTTATTCAACAATTCTTTTTATAAAATCTTTTAGCTCTTCTCGAGAATAAAAGTGAATTGTTAGTTTGCTTGTGGCTCCGCTAACTGCAAGCTGGACCTTGGTGCTAAGTGCTGTGCGGAGTTCAGTTTCAATGGCCGTAATGTTTGGGTCAACATCTTTTTTCTTTTGTGGATGAATTGTTGAGGCTCGTACCTCTGCTTCGCGAACACTCATTCCGCCTTTGAGCATTTGATTATAAAGCTCATTTCTTCGTGCTAAATCTGGCTCTGCTAAAAGTGTGCGGGCGTGTGAGCGAGAAATCCGCTTTTCCATTATTGCCTGCTGGATCTCTTCGCTTAAATCCATCAAACGTATTGTGTTAGTAACATACGATCGACTTTTACCAACCCGCTTGGCAACTTGTTCTTGGGTAAGCCCGAATAATTCTGACAAAGATTGATAGGCGCGCGCTTCTTCGATGGCGTTTAGGTTTGACCGCTGGATGTTTTCTATAAGTGCTAGCTCAAGCTTTTGTTGTTCAGTCGCCGTCCGAACAAGCGCAGGCACTGTTGGTAGTCCTAACATTTTTGCACAACGAAAGCGACGCTCGCCAGCAATAAGCTCATAGTTTCCGTTTTCTAATTTAGTAACCAGCAAAGGCTGTAAAATTCCGTGCTCTTTGATTGATTGGAGTAAATCTTCCAAATCAGCTGGAGAAAAATATTTTCGAGGCTGATGTGGGTTCTCAACAATTTTGTCTGTAGGAACAGAAGACTCTTGCGCCTGGGCAATATTTTGAGCAACTTCTGTGTCTGGTGCTGGCGCTATTTTTTGTGGGATGAGTGAACCAAGTCCCCTTCCCAATCCTCCTTGCGGTTTGATCATAAATGATTATCGATAAAGTGATTCTTGTGATGTTTTTTCTTCACGAAGCAAAAATTCTTGCGCTAAACGTTCATATGCTTTGGCAGCTTTTGAAGATGGATCGTAATGAATAATTGATTTTCCAAAACTTGGCGCTTCTGCTAAACGAATGCTCCTTGGAATAACAGCGCGGAAAATCTTTTCTGGAAAATGCTTATACAATTCTTCCAAAACCTGGTTTGATAATTTTGTTCGAGAATCGAACATAGTAATAACAGCACCCATAATTTGCAATTCTGGCTTGATTGATTGCTTAATCATGGCAATAGTTTGCATAAGTTGTCCCAAACCTTCTAGTGCAAAATATTCGGCTTGAACAGGAATAAGCACGCTGTCAGCCGCCACCAGCCCATTGATTGTTAAAAGTCCAAGCGTTGGTGGATTATCAATAAGGATATAGTCATAATCATTACGAACTTCAAGCAAAGCTTGGTGAAGTTTACGCTCGCGATTGAGTTCGTTAACAAGCTCGACTGAAGCTCCAGCTAAATTAGCATGGCCTGACAATAAATGCAGACCATCATGCGCGGTCTTGACCACAAGATCTCTAGCTTGGTTCATTCCCGATAAAGCTTCATACGTTCCTTTTGTGTTGGATATATCATGCCCCAAACCGCTTGAAGCATTAGCCTGGGGGTCCAGGTCCACCAGCAAAACAAACTTACCCATGTCTGCCAAATACGCAGCTAAATTAACAGCGGTAGTGGATTTACCAACTCCTCCTTTCTGATTCACGATTGATACAATATGTGCCATATTAGACTAATAACTCAAATGTTTTCCAATCAACTGGCAAAAATCTTCGCGTTTGGGCAAGGACTCTGCCCACTGCCAAACATTCTTCTCTGGAAAAATCATCAGGGCAGGATACTTCAACAAATGGAATTTCCCATCCAAGGACTTCTTTTACAATGTAACCGCCTAAAACCTCACTTCTCCCCGCCTTCTTATCTCTTAATTTAAATTTCGTTAATAACCGATTCTTGGCCTGATTATGCCCAGCCCAACCAGTAACAATTAGTAACTCACCAGTTTTAGCGTCAATGGCTAAACTATCAACATAGTCGCCCATGCTCGGCGGAAAAGTATCTATGACTCCGTCATCTGAAAACCCAAATCCTACCGACTCAAGCACTGTTCTTCGCAACCGTGCCATTCCCTGTGCAGACAAGGCTCTGTATCTATCGACGTGGGCCAAAAACTCTGTTTCTGAAATACTTGGATATTGCTCAATCGTCTTTTCAACAACCTCTTTATTGATTGCCTTGTCAAAATCCTCAACCGCAAGTTCTGGCGCACCTGACTCTGCCAATAAACGCATTCGCATAGCCTCTCTGGCGCCAGCAAACTCTGGATTATCCGGATACCCTTCTTCAACTTCTAACCGATTAGAAGCGACTTTTTCCAAGCCCTTTACTATTTTTGGCACTTCTTCCTTTCTGCTTGTAAAAAAATTTGCAACAAATTCTTCATCATTATTCATAGTATTTCGCTACTGCCTTATTATATCAATATCATGCTGATTATCCAAACGATTAAGCTTGATAATAAACACGGAGATGTCGTTATATTCTATTTAAAAATGCGACATAGGCTATCATGTAGTTACTGCTAACTCATGAACAAATTCCTATGTCGCACATAGATGAGCGTATCACAAAGATACGAATATGTAATAGTTTAATTAAAAATGGAATATCGCCTGAAGATACACCAATAGAGCTTGGAATACATCGTGCCACGGTTTATCGTTGGATCCGAGGAATAAGACACTATGGAATAAACGAATTTATTCGTAAGTATCGTATAGCCAAAAAAGGCAGAAGAAGACCGAGCAAGACTCATGTTCTTGTGAAAATAAAAGTATTTGAAGTAAGAAAAGAATATAAAGACTGTTGCGGTGAAAAGATTCAATATATTTTAAAAAAAGATCATGGAATAGATATAGCTGTTTCAACCATATATCGAATACTTGGTGAAAAATATCAATTACGTAGTAAATGGAAAAAATATTCCAAGCGAGGATTCGTTAAAAAGGCATAAAACCAAGGGATGCAATACAAGTAGACTCTGTGGACTTCGGAGGACTCTATGCGTTTACCGCTATAGATACATATACAAAAGAGGCTCGTGTGGTCATGAAAACATCTTTAACTGCCAAGGCGGGAGAAGAAGCACTCAAACAACTTCTTAAGGATTTTGGACATATAGATCATATTCAAAGAGACGGTGGATCTGAATTCAAAGCGCAATGGTTACAGTATGCACAAAAACACATTCCATCTATTCGTACAGCTAGGCCATACAAGAAGAACGAACAATCCTTCATTGAACGATTTAACGGTATTCTAAGAAAAGAATGTCTTGGATACCTAAAATTTAAGAAAAGCGATATTCAACAAGTACAACAAACAGTTAATGAATACCTGAGTTATTATCACGGCAAACGACCTCACATGTCTCTATACATGAATACACCAAATGAATTCACACAATCACTTACATCTTAGTTTTATGTCGCATTTGACATCGGAGGGAACGGATGTTTGACAAAACAGCCTCTAGCAAGTAGTATATTGGCGCGGGGTAGAGCAGTCTGGTAGCTCGCTTGGCTCATAACCAAGAGGTCATTGGTTCAAATCCAATCCCCGCAACCAAAAGTATCGGTCAGAAGACCGATACTTTTATTTACTAAAAACTAAATTTTCTAACTATTTTTCCAGTCAATAACTTGATATTAGCGTGATAAGCCAATTTCATAACATACGATTCAAGACAATCATACTTTGCTCTCAAGGCCACAAGCTCAAGATCAAGCTTTTAATGTAATCCAATAAAGCCATCCATGTGAGTCATGATTTCTGTCTTAGCAAAGTTTATCTCGTCCCTCATTTCATCCCTAGTCACCACGTTGTCTTTAAGAAACTCAATGATTTCTAATATATCTTTGGCTGTTTTATCTTCCATATAAAATCAATATATCAATGAAGAACCCAAAGTCAACCAGACTTGTGAGCACAAAAAACTCCAAGAAAATTCTTGGAGTTTTTTGGTAGCTGGGGTGGGGATCGAACCCACAACCTCGGGCTTATGAGTCCCGCGCTCTAACCGATTGAGCTACCCAGCCTTAATTTGTTCGCTTTGAAATTTTACGTATTCTCTCTGAATTACGCGTCGGAACTATATCAAAAACCTTTCTTTTTTGCAAGCGCAGAATAGCTTAATTATTGACGATTATTCATTATTTCGCTATACTTTTCTTGTTAATTGGGACACGGGCGAGTGGCGGAATTGGTAGACGCGCAGGACTCAAAATCCTGTGGTAGCAATATCATGAGGGTTCGATTCCCTCCTCGCCCACCACTTTATTCAATAAGTTTAGTTGAGTTTGTAATAAATAATTTTATAGATTCATGCGGTGTAAAGTACATAAACGTCGTGCTAAAACAACTGTATTTCATCCAAGGTAAGCGCAGAAATGCGATTATTTTATTTTATGGTTTAAAATGTAGGTTATATGAGTCAAAAAAACAGCGCGTTTGTCCACTTTGTAAATCA
>JAHILS010000012.1 GCA_018896835.1 Patescibacteria group bacterium
ATTACGCTTGGCGTTCACATAATTAGATCAATCACGCAAAATAAATACATTACTCAAGCACTTTTAATTCTTGGTTGCTCAATACTGATTTTTACCGCCATATCACCCGACGCACTAACCGTCAGACTCAACATCGCCCGCGGTCAACGAACCGGCGAGCTTGATGCCTTTCCGCTATTTAACGATCTCTCTGCCGAAGCCTATCCACTCATGGACATGGTTCTCTCGGGTGAATCTTATCAAAGAATGATTGGGATAATGGACACAGAAATAACTGATTATTGCGTGTTCCTGGTAAAACCAAGCGAAATGGACCAATACGCCCTTGTGCCAAATCCAGGAATTGATGAAAGGCTGACAAAAGATATATATATCCGATATGACAAAGAATTTTTTTACCAGGAATGGATGTCGACAGATGATAATTTCACATTTCAGTCTCGTCGAGTCGACTGGAGAACATGGAACTTGGCTCGCACACTTGTTCCTGCAGGAATAGAAACTGGCAACGTCGATCCAATCGCTAACGTCCCCTACCCAATT
This sequence comes from Patescibacteria group bacterium, assembly GCA_018896835.1. Classification (GTDB taxonomy): domain Bacteria; phylum Patescibacteriota; class Patescibacteriia; order UBA9934; family UBA9934; genus UBA9934. The sequence continues at coordinate 544 of JAHILS010000012.1, forward strand.
GATGACATCGTGAACTCCTGTGACTGGTATCTTGGAAAAGTAAAATAAATTTAACTCCACTTTTCCACAACCACTCTTGACCGCGTGTTTAATTATTTAAGGCATACACGAAAGCGCCCGTAGGGGGCGCTTTAGACGAAATACGACGTGAGCCACATCTACCAGTGGCCCATGTACCAGGGTGTTGCTATCGGAGCAAATGCCTCTTTGTAGGGACTCGAGTATTCCATCAGATGCTGGAGATTGCGCATGACCTCCGACACGTGCCCGGTCGCTACGTAGTTGCGGCACATGTGAGAAGAGCCACGCATAGCCTTGAGCGCCTCGATGTACTCAAGACCCTCCACCCAACGCTCGTTTTTCTCATCATCATAACGGGCGCAGATAGCGCTATAGGGCGACCGACCGATGGCTTCGAGGAGCCATGTGTGACTCTCGAGCACCCAGAGCCAAGCGATAGTACACTCCCTCACAGGCTCGAGCTCTGCGTGCAATTCACACACCGCATCATATATTGGCACGCGATGAGCATATTGCTTACGCAGACGTTCACCTGCCTCGCAAGCCCAATCGCTGAGATACTCTTTTCTGAAACTGGGCATGTCCGAGTCCTCCGTGTCTGAGTGATGAAGATCATTTGATTAACCAATTTCAGCTTACTTTATTAAATTGTTTAATGTCAACAAAATGACTTTTTCCACAACCACTCTTGACCACACATTCCAAACATGAGGTAATAAAAATACAAACACTCCCAATACGCTTATAAACTAAGCGGATTGGGAGTTTTTTGTCAGAGCTCTGTTCATTCACAATAAATTGTTTTCTTTAGCACTGATCAGCTAAAAGAAATCAACTAATAAACTCTATATATCGACACAAATTCTCATCAAGAAGATCTCCGGCGGAGCCGGACCAGGCTCCGCCTGGCCTCTACACATCGTCGGGATGGAAAATGAAGATAAAAATACGTCGAGTATATAAATCGATAAATAAATATGAATAAACTATTCTATGGACTCTTCTGCTTCGTGTTTTTTATGCTGGCATTACCCGCCAGTGCGCAAGAAACACCACCAGACCAACAAGACTCAACAGAACAAACAGAAACAATTACGTCAGAACAATATCAAAGTGAACAGACATCAAATCCTACTGGAGACCCTGGCGAAACCATTGTCGAACCTGAAGAACAATCAACCACAAATCCAGACACAGGCTCAAGCGTTGAAACCGACACAGGCGTCCAATCCAGCTCACAAGACGCAATCGACTCAAGTGTCCAGACAGACTCAACCGATGAAAGTGTCGAAGCAGACGCAACCGACTCAGAAGACACAAGTATTCAGACAGACACACCAGACACAACCGACGAAACTGCCGAGCCCGAAGCCAGCTTCACCTCAGCCTCTCTCCCAAGAATTATCATCAGCGAGATCAACTGGGCTGGAAGTGAACTTTCCCAAGCCGACGAATGGCTTGAGATCACGAATGCAGATGGCCAGACTGTGGATCTTAGCGGGTGGATTCTCACCGGATGCGCCACCTCTGGAAATGCGATAGCTCTCGCTGATGGCACCATGCTTGCCAATGGCGACACGCTCTTGATTTCAAACTACGATCTTGGATCTGATAAAACCACACTTACAATTCAACCAGACTTGGTCACAGCATCCATTTCCCTTTCCAACTCGGCCCAACAGATTATGTTGGCTATGCCTGACGGAACAGTAGTGGACTCTGTGGGTGATGACACAGCACCGATTGCTGGATCCACCAGTCCAAAAACTTCCATGGTGCGCGACTTGTCGACACTCGAATGGGCAAGCGCAACTGCAAGCGCCAACTTGAGCGACCCGACTCAACTGGGTAATCCAGGAACACTTGTTATCCAGGTTGCAGACGAACAGGTCGTGACAGACGAATCAGAATCTGACGAACAAGACCTACCCGACCAACAAGACCTAGAAGAAACAGACACAGACAATCCAACCGACGAACCGGACACAACCATGGAGTCAGACCAATTATCAACCTGCTCACTAATCATCAACGAGTTTGTTTCAAACCCAAACGCCGATGAACTTGAGTGGATTGAAATTTATAACCCATGCGACTTGGGAATCGATTTAACCGACTGGGCTGTACGTGATGCAACTGCCAAAGAAACAATGTTTGAGGAAATCGAACTTGACTCAGGATCATTCTTAGTTGTCACCAAACCACTTGGCCAGCTTAATAATGACGGTGACACAATCGAACTAATAAACCCAGACAAACAAGTTATCAACTCTGTCGTTTATGGCGAAGATCCAAAAGCGCCAAAGAAAGGTTGGTCATTGGCCCGTAATGATCAAGGCTCTTGGACAACCACCTGTACGCCAACCCCAGGATCTGCAAATGAGCTAACTGATGTTTGCATTGTGCAGGACGAAACTGCTGGGTCTGATGAACAAGACTTATCTGAAACAGAAACAATCGACACAACCGATACAACTGACGAGTCAGACACAACTGACGTGACGGATGCGTCAGACACCACAGAATCAGACACCACAGAATCAGACACCCAATCAACTACCCAATCAGACACGTCTGACACGCCGACTTCCTATTCTCCAGGTTCACTTATCTTAAACGAAATAGTAAGCGACCCGGCCGAAGGCGACACAGAATGGATTGAGCTTTTCAATCCGACCAGTGCGAACATCGACCTTTCTAGCTGGACAATCACAGACGAAAGCGGAAAAGCAACATTACTCGATGGTCTCACGATAAATACTGACGGATATCTAGTTATTGAAAGTCCAAAAGGTAAACTTAACAATGACGGCGACACAGTTTCATTGTTTGATCCTGCTGGAAACCTTATCAGCTCAATGAGTTATGGAACTGACGATCTTGATAATCCAAAAAAGGGTGAAAGCTTAGCGTGGAATGGATCAGCTTGGGCGATCACGTCAAACATAACAAAATCAACTGCTAACCAAGAACCTTATGAGGATCAAACAAGTCAGTCAGATGCACAATCTGACACACAATCAACAACCACAACAGAGTCGGGAACATCCAACAGCGGATCTAATTCACAAACTCAACAACAAACTATTTCAAATGGTCAGTCGACAAGCCTCGGAAATGATTCTAACGTTTCCAACCAACCAGAGACTCATCACATTGTTGCCGTAGCTGAAGCGCCAAAAACAAATAGTTCCAGCACAACCTCTAGCGTAAAGAAAGCGAGCACATCTGCAACATCACAAACAACTGTGAACGGAACGGTAACTGCTGTTCCGGGAGTATTTGGAAGCCAGCTGGCATTTATTGAGGGTATGCAACTTTACTTTTACTATGCTGACTGGCCAACTTTAGAAGTTGGAGACATCGTCAGCGTAAAAGGTGAAATGTCAGAGAGTCGAGGCGAAGAAAGAATTAAAATTTCCGACATGCGTGATATTCAAATTACCGGACACGTTGATCTTGAAACAGAAAATATGACTGTAGCTAAATTGTTTGGTCAGCCAGATGGAACGTTAGTGACTATTGAAGGCACAGTGCAGGACATCCAGGACACCAAACTCACACTAAAAGACAATACTGGATCAATTACAGTGATTGCCAACACGCACGAAGGCATGAACTGGAACACTGTTGGTTCGAACTTAAGGATCACGGGAATATTAAGAACAGTTAGTGATGAACAGCGACTATATCCACGTGACATGCAGGATATTGAAACTATTGCCCAAGAGCAAGCAACTGAGCAAACTCAAGCACCAATTGCAGTTGGACAAAGCACTGATTACACACCATGGATTGGTGGCGGGTTACTAGCCATGGCCTTGGGCGGACTGGCTTACTTCTTTGTCCGTCGATCTCACTTAGAAACCTCTCCAATCGGAGCCTAACTAATAAATATGACTGAACAAAATCAAGCCAGTATGTGGATGTCAAAATTAAACAATCGCATACAAACTCTTGTCCACAATTTGGGTCTGCCAAATGACATCGGACAAAGTATTAAAGAATTTGTGTTCGAAGTGGCAAAAGAACAGTATCGGGTAGGAAATAGCAGTGGCATACGCTGGGCACGAACCAATCCAGACCCAAGACCTGCGTCTTGAGCTGTGAACAAAGTGTGAATAAGGGCAGTTTGGGCGCCAGGCGCCCAAACTGCCCAGGATATAATTAAATTATGAAAACAAATATGGAAATAACTCTTAACTCAATGCAGGCAGTATTGGAAAAAATACTTAATCGTTTAGAAAACATCGATCAAAGACTTGAAGTGATAGATCAAAGGCTTGAAGTGATAGATCAAAGACTCGATGCGATGGATAAACGAATGGACCAAATGGATCACAGATTCGACATGATCGATCAAAGGCTCGACGCAATGGATAAACGAATGGGCTTGATGGATGACCGATTTGATAGAATCGAATTTGATATCAAGGATCTGAAAAATGATATGAATAGAAGATTCAAACAAGTGGATGAAAAAATTGATGGACTCTATGCTCACATCGACGGCCTTATTAACATGTACAATAAACATGAATGCGAAATCGTTGCCCTTCGTCACTGCTACGAACGTCATGAAGAACTAATCGAAGAACTTATCTAAACATTAAAAAGCAACCTAGGTTGCTTTTTAATGGAGCGGCAGACCAGACTCGAACTGGCGACCTCTTCCTTGGCAAGGAAGCGTTCTACCACTGAACTACTACCGCATGTGGCACATAGTATCGAAAACGCTTGAGCTCGTCAATTATGACTTCAAGCAATAAATATTGAATAATATCTTTATTTTTCAAAAACCTGATATTCACCTTCCTTCAATAATACAGTTTCAAGACCTTCTGAATCAGTCGGAAATTTCTTAAGAATCGAGCTATTTCCGTTGTAATGCGCAACAACACGAACAGGTAAAATCCCAAGCCCTTTGCGTACACACTGACTTTCTATTGAGTATGCGTATTGAGCAAGCGCGTATGCACCAGCCGACGACCCAACCACAATCTTGTCCCCAACTAAATCAGCAAATTTTGGGTGACGCTGTAATTCATTTAATAGTGGTGGTGTATGCCCACCGCACAAATAAATAACTTTTGCACGCAATACTTGCTCATCAAAAGCCTCAGGCCGTGCCAATTCGAAACTCAGCTTCACAGACGAACAGGCTTGCATTTGAATTGAGTCCTGTTCAAAGCACCCTCGCCAACAATCTTGCGGTCGCGCAAAATAAACCAATAAAACCAAATCACCTTCTTGGGCACCTTTCAAGATTTCTTTAAAAAATGCATCTGTATTATTACTTGTGCTTGCCCCACCACCATGCAGAATGTATTTCGCCATATGTAAAAAGTATAACAAAAATCCCGAACATATATCCAGGATCTTTATGGTACCGCGGGCGGGACTCGAACCCGCACTCTCTTGCGAGAAGGAGATCTTAAGTCTCCCGTGTCTGCCAATTCCACCACCGCGGCAACGGCACAAATATACGACATTTTGATACATCTTTCAAGCTTTTACTATTTCCGACCAAATCAGTACTGCGGTATAATGGATTTAGTATGATTGAATCGAATTTTGATGATATTCTGGAAAAACCAAGAGAAGTTGCAAAAACTCAGATTGACAATGAGGCTATTTTTGAAGAAACTTTACGTCCACAAACATTAAGCGACTTTGTTGGGCAGGAAGAACTTAAACAAGGTCTAGACATTTTTATTAATGCTGCCAAAAAGCGTGGTGAGCCAATTGACCACACGCTTTTGTACGGAAACCCTGGTCTTGGTAAAACCACCCTCGCCCACATTATTGCCAACGAAATGGGTGGAAAAATTCGCATTACTAGTGGTCCAGCGCTCGAGCACGTTGGCGACTTGGCCGCTATTCTTTCCAACCTCCAAAACGGCGATATTCTATTTATCGATGAAATCCACAGAATGAACAGAACTATTGAGGAAATTCTCTACCCAGCCATGGAAGACTTTGCCCTTGACCTGGTTGTTGGCAAAGGACCATCAGCCAGAACCCTCCGCCTTGGTCTGGAGAAATTTACAATTATAGGCGCAACCACCAGACCATCTCTTCTTTCCTCGCCGTTGCGTGACAGGTTTGGGTCAACATATCGTCTTAACTTTTATTCAGATAAAGAAATGGGTGACATTGTGGCGCGAAGTGCAAGAATATTAGGAGTGGAAATCGATTCAAAAACATGCCAGGCTGTGGCCAATCGATCACGCCAAACTCCACGCATTGCAAACAGACTTTTAAAGCGCGTACGGGACTATGCTCAAGTTAAAAATGACGGGCAATTAACAAAAGAAGTAGCAGATTTGGCGCTTGATATGCTCGCTATTGATTCGCTTGGACTTGATGGCTCAGACAGACGAATTTTACAAACGATTATTGATAAATTTCAAGGCGGACCAGTTGGACTTTCAACTCTGGCTGCTGCCACCCAAGAAGAAACAGAAACTTTGGAGGAAATTTTTGAACCATTTCTATTGCAACTCGGTTTTATTGAGCGCACTCCACGAGGACGAGTTGTCACAGAAAAAGGCTATAAACATTTAGGACATAAAAAACAAACTGACACACTTTTATGATTTTCCCAATTTACTACTTACTAATTGCCTACGGCATACTTATGGCAATGGCTGGACTATTCATTATTTTCAACCTTTATCACATCCTCATGTTTGGCTTGGAAAACTTTAAGACTGCGTTTGTTGTACTGCTTTACCTGGGCGCAACGTTGGGAATTGCATATATGTCATACGTGCTTATCACGCAATTTGACTGGAGCGGTGAAATAATTTTAAGCGACTTGATAAGGTCAATAATTCCTTCAATCTTATGATTAGCCTACGACGCCTACCAAACCATGAACGTGACGAGTCTTCTGTTTTATTCTTAAGACGTCACTGGATTGAAGTGGTAAAAATTATCTTAATCATGATTGTTCTGTTGGCAATCCCTGTTGTTTTTTACGTCTTTCTTAGTGACAACGGTGCTGACTGGACAGCCTACTGGGGACAATTCGGCGTTCTTCTTTTCTCAGTCTACTCAGCTTTTTGCATTGCCATACTCATGACCATGTTTACTGACTACTATTTGGACACCTGGATCGTGACCACAAATCGAATTATCAATATTGAACAACGTGGGCTATTTTCCAGGGTTGTCTCCGAACTTCATCTTAACCAAATCCAGGACGTTACTGCTGAAACACAAGGATTTTTGCCAACGATTTTAAGTTATGGAAACGTCTACATCCAAACTGCCGGAGCAAAAGAGAGGTTTATTTTTAAAATGGTGAATGACCCGGAAATAGTAAAACGAAAAGTTACCGAACTTGTGGAACAGGACAAAAGGCGTCACGGTGATGCTTCAAGATAATTATGAAACTAATTCTTGGATCGTCATCAATCGGTCGACAGGAAATCCTCAGGCGTGCTGGACATAGTTTTGAAATCATCAAGCCAGAAATCGATGAACAAGCAATACGGTGCGACAATCCACGCGAGCTGGTTGTAAAACTAGCAAACGCCAAAGCTGACGCCATCTTAGCAAAGCTGGGACTAAACATCGATCCAGATACAATCATTATAACTTCCGATCAGGTTGTTGTTTGTAATGGTCAAGTGCTGGAAAAACCAAAAGACGAGCATGAAGCTCGTTATTTTATTTCACTTTATCACCAATATCCTGCAGAAATAGTAAATGGACTTGTTTTGACAAACACAAAAAATCAACGCGCTCAAGGACTGGACGTCAGCGAAACACTTCTTAGTGAAGCCATACCAACCGAACTTATCAATCAGATTATAGCCAAAGGCCAAATATTTAATTGCGCTGGGGCAATCCAATTCGAAGACCCGCTCATCGCGCCTTACATTAAATTTTTAAACGCCAGCGAAGATAAACTCCGAGGCATGCCAATGGAACTACTTAAAAAATTACTTTTAGAATTACAGTCTTAGTCAAAACGTATCACATATGTGACGATCGTCACTAATGTGAAACGAATTTCAAACAAAATATTCAGTTTAAAACGCGATCCTCCCCGAAAGAATATCCCCCTGCCGGCAGGCAGGTCCTTTCGTTGGGATGGGATTAAATAAACACCTCGACCCGAGACCTATTTTAAATTTAAAATGTTGACTTCACCTTTTGTCCAGCACGTATTAGTCCACCAGTAAATAAAATCAGACCAGCTCCAAATGATGCAACCAATCCATAAATATAATTGTATGCGCCAAGGCTAAAAGACGAAACTATATCAAAGTGTACTAAAAAATAGCCCCCAACACCGCAAACAATTATTGCAGATCCAATACCTAACAGCCATTTACTAAATGACACGAATAAAGCCGATGCCTTTGGCGCCATTCCATAATAAATCTTTGCCAAATATATGCGTGGAAAAAACAACAAAAACAGCAAACCAAAAATTAAAAATACCTCAGCCTCACGCCTACCTCTCCCGGACATTCCATTTAAACTAATTTGTGAAAAAAAAATAACAAAAAAATAGAGTGTAAAGGCAACAATTACCGAAAAAGCCGTCGTTGCTAACAATGTCAAAAGAAAAAGGCCTGCATTGCGCATATATAATTACTCCCAC
>JAHILS010000002.1 GCA_018896835.1 Patescibacteria group bacterium
GTACGGCTGACACCGTAGGCCGACATCGGCGTCCTCGCGGACATCCCGATGTTCCCCATGCCCCAGAAGACGGGGCGCCAGGCGGCCTCGAGAACATCGAGCCGAAGGCCGAGCGCCTGGCGCTCCTTCTTGGCCGTCTCCATGGCCGTGTCAATGCGGGCGATCTGCTCGCCGACCCACTGGCGGTCGGCGGCGCGCGCCGCGTCGATGCGGGCGATCTCGCCGTCGATGCGGACCCGGTCCGCGGCGCGATCGGCGTCGACCCGCTCGATCTCGGCCTTGAGGGCCTTGATCTGACGGGTCAACCGCTGGATATCGGCCTGGCAGGCCGCATCCGTCACGTCCGCGCACGCGACCCGGAAGGACGCGCGCAGGCCTTCCAGCCTGGCAATCTCCTTCTCGGCGGCGGTGGTCCGTACCTGCAGCGCGAGGATGTCCTCGCGGTTGTAGGCAGGCCGACGGTCGAGCGAAGTCGCGTCAGCCGAGGCGGTCGCCAGCGGCGTGGACTTGGCCCACGCCGGGTTGGGGTTGATGGACATGATCACGGCCACGAGGGCCGCGACCACCAGGGACACCAGCATGTTCTTGTACATGCGATCTCCTTGGCCCTTGCGGGCCGTGGGGTGAGGGGGGGTTGAGGTCTAGAACTGAATCAGATATACGCTTTAAACATATAGCCAATTCAGCCCTAGAACAACCCAATATTTATTAACAACCTGATATTTAAGGTACTTTCGTCTATTTATTGGCCTTTTCGTAGATACTATATGCCACATTGACGAACGGCAAAATATAGCATATTTGAGCATTTTTGTCAAACATAAAACCCTATCGGTGAACCTGGGAAGTGACAAATCTTAGCGAGGAGGAGACGCTACGACCGTTCTACCCAGGCCCACTAATAGGGCTTTCTTTGCCTTGTAAACTGACAATTTGTTGACTTGAGGACATTATCAAAAGCTATTTTAACTGTCAAACGTGGAAAGTATGACGAGTAGGACCGGTGGGACTGGTAGGACTGATAGAGCTGGTAAGACAAGTAGGATAAGTAAACGACGGGCACAGAGTGCCCGTCCAGACGAAGCGCGTAGACGCCTGTTGCGTCATCGCGCAGAATGCGAGAACAGACGGCTGACTTCCTGAGAATCGTCTCGGTAGTCAGGCGTAGTATCCCACCCTTCCTGATCATCGTGCTGGTCGCTCCGTACAACGGGCTCACCCGTAGCCTGCTCACCAACACCACCCACACACCCTGCCTTGTTCTCATCACACATGCTCACCTCCATCGACCCCAGGTCATGGTCGAATTGTTGAAAGAAGAGTTGATGACCTGATTTTACCCACAGTATGAACAAAGTCAGAGCATCAAAAAACCGGCTTATTTTGCTAAGCCGGCTTTGTTTAATTATTTTCTAAAAACTAAAGTCGGCTTTCTCTAAAGAAAAAGCCGAAAAAGCTTTGCGCATTTGTGTTCTGATCAATTGTATATTTGCACAAGCTCATATCTATCTATATTTTAATTATCTCAACCCAACTCGTCAAATCTGAATTTTTTTATTCATGGATGAGTTGATGTCTGCGCTTTGTTCGCTCCACCTGAATAAGCACATACCCCACTCCACAAATAAGTCCTAGAACAAATCCTGAAAGCGCGTTAACTGGAATATTTGGTCGCACTGGCCAGCGTGAATTAAGCGCTTCGTCCACAAGCTGAACTTTGATGTTACTACCTGAAGTATAAGTCCATCCTTCATTAATAAGTACGTAAGCAACAGAATTGGCAATTTTTTCTGCCTCTTTGACATCTGTATGATATGCACGAATGGTAAGCAAACCGGAACTGCGAGATACCGACGTGGTAACCATCTTATCCCACTGCTTGCGACGATCTGTTTCATTTTCGTCAAAATAAGCAGTATTAATATCGTATGGTGCTTCTAACACTTTTTTATAAAAGCTTGTCGTATACACAACGTCAGCCAAATCAGACGAGATTCGTTCAACAGAAAGGCTAGCAGTATAGGCATCGATTGTTCCTAACTCTTGAGTAATAAGTATGCGCACGGTTGAGCTGTACTCAAGTGGATGCACAAAAGAAAGCGCCACTCCCAAAAATAAACCGATCGCTGAAATAAGCAAAATGGATGGCCAAGCAGTTAGAATAGGAGTGAAGGTTGTGTAGCGATATGCCATAACATTTATTAGTATAGCAAATTATAGTCTCCAAGAGTAACAGCAAACTCTTGATATTCTCCACTTCTCATTACTCCAAGTATTATTTGCTCACCAACTTCATATCTATCAAGTGCTTTGGCTAGCGGATACGCACTTGAAATATCTGCTCCACCAACAGACACGATAACATCATACTCTTTTAACCCTGCAGTGCGAGCTGGACTATTTACTGTAAAAGCACTTGCATAGCCTGGCAGACGAACAATCATATACCCATGCTCTGTTCCCAAAATTTGAGTATCAGCACTTAATCCCTGTTCGATGGAAATAACAAAAGTGCCAAGCGCGGGATAAACAGAAGCTGATCCAGCAAGAACCGACTCTATAAATGAAGTGAGAGTATGAATCGGCCAAACAATTTTATTTTCCTGACCAATCCCGAGCAGTCCACCTGATTGATCAAATAACAATGTTCCGTTTTCAACTTCATCTTGCAGTACCCAAGCCTGCTCATAATTCTCCGCTGGCATAGACTTATCCTGAGCATAAACATTATTAGCAACCAAAGTAGTTACTTGCACTGCCTCTTTGTCACTCATTGCAAAAACAAACTCCCCCTCTTGCGTTTGGTCTGATGCAGAAAAAGTTACTGCTCTTAAATTCGTTGCCTCAACATGCAACATTGAAACGGCCATCCGTGAATCTTCAATGCGTTCTGTCGGCGTATACCAAATCTTGTTAATCAAAATGCTCAAATCGTCGACATTCTTAACTCCACTAATAACATCATCATCTACAAGAATCCACCCATCGCTTGTAACAACAATTCCTGCTCCATATGCATCAGACGCAAACAACCACGAACCTGGTTGAGTACTTTTTTCTGTTGCTGGGTAAATTACAGCCAAGGAATCCCGTGATGCCAAAACTGAGGTTAATGCTTCTTCATATGTGCCAGGAACAGCGGTTGGTTTTACTTTTGAAAGTGAAAGCACAATATCAGCATCGCTTAATGATTCTAAATAAGTGTCTAGTGATCTTTGCGTGGCAATGCTAGCAATAATCCCAGAAAGAACACTCACAATAATGCAAACTGATAAAATTATTCCCGTGGTTGTAATTTGTTTTTTTGTCATATTAAATCCACCGAGCAGTTAAAAATATTATTACAAGCAAAAGCACGGCCACAGAAAGATAACGTAATACCACTGTTTTGGAAAGTTTGCCCAAAGCTTGGGCACGTGATAATCCCAAAAAAGTATAGATAAATACAGCAAATCCACAGGCATTAGAAAGAAAACTAGTTGGTAGTAATGACAGCACAATATACACCTGAGCCATACATACAGCGCAAACAATAGAAAATCGAATAGCGCGGGCAAATGAAATTTTACTTACCCATAAAACCATCATGGACGCAAACCAAGAAAAGAGTCCAAGAACTATTGCCGGAACCCAAATTGGCAATTGCATAAAAAGTCCCATCGCATACATTCCACTGCTAAAAAAGAACGCACTTAAAATAGAAAAAGCTAAGGATAAATATTCTAAAGTGTAAGCCTGATAGCTACTTGGTAAATGATAAAATTCAAAAACGCTTTCAGTGTAGAGCCACATGCAAAGAGTAACCAAAATCCCGACTGAGTATTTTAATATTTCACCTTCAAGAAAGAAAAAGAAAAAAACAGCCGAGAGTAAAAGCAACATTGGCAGTAAAAGGAAAACCCAAAAAACAAATCTTTTTGCCTCCCACTTTAACAATCTTGAAAACAAAATCGGTATAACCACAATGCCCAACACGCCAGCTAACAATAAATTGCTGGGGTTAAATAAAAGTATTGCAAAAACTCCAGCAGTTAAAAGTGTAATTAACAATGTTGTTAGGCGATGTAAAACAATCACAGAAATTATTCAATTATACTGACCGTCCAAGGGTATACGAGCTTCAAATCAGTAATAGCTTTTTGTGGGTCTTCGATTTCTCCATGCACGATTTTCCCAAACAATAATACAAGATCCAAATGCGCTTGCTTTTCTACTTCTGGAATGTGCATTGCCAGCAATGAATCATAGACCGCCTGAGCGTCTTCATCCTGACTATAAACGTCAAGATATGAAATCACCTGTGACTGATACTCTTCTTGGGTAAGTGGGATTGGTTCCAAGTAATGACTTTGATTGTTGCCTTGGAAAAATGCAAAGACAAGTACTACCAAACCAAACGTTAAACCAATAAGAATAAATGGAAACCATGTAATATGTGAATGATGCATAAGTATAATCTTGCGCTCTATTATTTTTTAGGGCTTAAGAAATATTGGAATTGCATAAGTCCTGCTTTCGAATTATAGTATAGCAAGAAATCATAACTAAATTAAATGCCTACTTTAGCAACAAACAAACGAGCGCGATTTGATTACGACCTCTTGGAAGAATTTGAGGGTGGTTTAATGCTAACTGGTGCAGAAGTAAAGTCTGCAAAAAAAGGAAATATAAATTTACAGGGAGCATATTTAACCACGCGAGATAATGGGTTGTGGCTACGAAATGCACATATTGGAAAATATGCCCCAGCTGGTGAACAAAAAGATTATGACCCGACACGAGATAGAAAAGTATTAGTACACGCCTCTGAAATTAAAAAAATACTTGGAAAA
>JAHILS010000096.1 GCA_018896835.1 Patescibacteria group bacterium
CATCACGATGAGGATCATGTAGATGGTGGTCACGATGAAAAATGAAAGGCTGAAGTGCTGAAGCTTGCGCATGGCTTTCTCCGAAGGTTGTGAAGATGCGCGAAGGCCGGTGTCCAAAATTGGTCAACCGCCTCTGCTTAGCAATAGGAGTACGTCACAAGCAGAGAGGATCGAACAACCGTTGAATAAAGCGCGTGGTATTGATGACTTACCGCGCGCTTTCTCAACAGGTAAGGAGGACAGTAAAGCGTGGCACTCTCCACTCCCATAAAGAATGCGTTTGTTAGAGCACAATATGCCAAGACAGCGTTTGTTTCTTTGCATCTCTCTCCTCTTAGCAAAGAAACGTGCGTGTGTGCCAGCTAATTTGTGCTGTGCGATTTCATGAGGATCGCATGGGTCTTGAGTAAACAAGACAAGCGGGAATATCGGAACGTTCTATTTCTATTTCACGACAATGCTGAGTTGTGGACAATAGGTAAATTGAGCAAAAACACACAAAACCTGTTGAAGGCCTTCAACAGGTTTAAAAATCTCAGCGAACATTCGCACCAAATCCTGTCGCGCCCGCTTCAACAGGTCATGGGGATAAGTTTTCACGTCGCGATTGTCCAGCACCGGGTGCTGGACAAAGGCAAATATTGATGATGCAATATATCTACACTCCCATCTAATTATTAGCTGGGAGTTTATGCGTGCAATGAAATTTCAATCTGGCGGATTCTATCATATATACAATCGAGGTGTTGATAAGCGAACAGTTTTTATGAACAACTCAGATTATTTTAGATTTATGATTTCTTTATCCATACTAAATAATATTGATCAAAAACAAATTCACGGAATTCGAAAAAGTCAGTTTAAACAATGCCAAGCTCTAAATCCATATATTCGTATACATTCATATTGCCTAATGCCTAATCATTATCACCTGCTCGTTGAGCAGGTAGCAGATAAGGGTGTTTCCAATTTTATGCAAAGGCTTGGAGATAGTTACACTATATTTTTCAATACCAAGCACGATAGATCTGGTCATTTGTTTGAGGGTCCATATAAAGTGAAGTCTATAGAAAAGACAAGCGCGCTTCTTCATACTTCAAGATATATACATGCGAATCCTCGAAAGCTATGCAACACGGGCAACCAATGGGAATTTGTAAAAAACTACAAATGGTCGAGTTTTCAGAATTATCTGGATCCAACAAAACGAAGTTTTGTTGAAACCAATTACATTCTTGAATATTTCTCCTCACCAGAAGACTATGCTCGATATGTCCTAGACTATGTGAATAACTCTGAAACATTTACAAAGCCGTGAAGCTATCATCTTAATACCACTAGTACAAGTGGATAACTCAAAAATAGCGAGTATTCGCGCTAAAACGCACATGTCCAGCACCGGGTGCTGGACATTGATTTTCAAATGCTTTTTTTAGTTGCTATATTCATATAGCAACCACAGTAACCGAATTATGGCCTATCCACACCAATCTCGGTAACCTTTTTTATGGCCTATAACGGAGTGTTGACAGTTAATATCCTGTCTGATAACTTTGCATGTCCAAAGGAGGTGCTCATGGACCATAGATTCATCTTTTATGGCTCATTAATGGATCCCGATCTGTTCTACCAAATATCGGGAATGCGACCCAAATCAAGAGAATACGGGCTTGTATATGGCAACCTATATGAAGTAACCGACCACACAGAGCCGATGGGTATCCACAAGTATCCGATCCTTATCTGTGGTGGTGAAAACAATGTAGTTGTCTGCGTTCAAATAACGCTCGAATCAACAAAATCACAGCTCGATGATATTAGGATGCGGCTCGATGAATTTGAAGGTGATCTCTACAAACCGCGCCTCGTAGAATTCATCTCATTCAACGGAAAGCGTTCTATGGGTTATATGTATGTAAGTGCGACGGATGAGCTTCCTGAGAAAAGTAACATTAAAAAACTACTGCCAATCTCAGGAGTCTATCTGTGGAAACTCTAGGTGCGCAAAGTAACATGCGCACTTTTTGCTTCAAAAAAATCATCCAACAAGGATACAAATGAAAAATTATCAATTTGTGCTCTTAAGTCCTCAAAATCATTATCTAAAACGTAATCTTTAGACAATATCCTTTGCAATAGCATAATCGCATCTTCTGTGGAATGGTAAATATATTTATTTCTAAAATATTCTGGATAAGATGCTCTGGCCGGAACAACAGGTATACAACCACACAATATTGACTTCATGACTGAATATCCAAAAGTTTCCTGATGCGAACAACTCAACATAACTTTTGACTGTGCTAAATAAGAATTAATATTCCTATTATTTACGTTATATTCAAACTCTACATTCTTGAAATTTTTTAACTTAATGTAAAATGGATTATTCTCCAGATCAATATGTTTTAAAGGAGATGTTATAAGAAATTTTATCTCAGCTGGAACCTTCATAAGTAATCTTACTAAATCTTGAACACCCTTATCGCTTTGTAGACGATGTGGGTATATTACATCCCACTTTTTCAGATGATTATTGATAATACTAAATGCATCCATGCCCCAAGGAATAATCCGTACTTTATCTTTATAAATTTCTGGACAAGCATCCTTTAAATACATTGACGGTACATACACCGTATCATTTATATCAA
>JAHILS010000013.1 GCA_018896835.1 Patescibacteria group bacterium
CAATGTGGACCATAAGGGACTTGAACCCTTGACCTCTTCCATGCCATGGAAGCGCTCTAGCCAACTGAGCTAATGGCCCATTGTGACATTACTCGCCTGGGCAAGTGTAGCTGATTTATGAAAAATGTCCAGGTCTAATAGATCAGTTATGAGTTTTAATATATGGCCTAATGTTAAGCAAGAGCAAGCTTCCAATAACGCCAACGCATGATAAAAGTATTATTAGCCATTCAAATCCTACAGTTGCTGCTAATATTCCTCCAATTGATGCCATAACAGCTGAACTCATATCAACAAGCGTAAAATAAAGACCCCACTCAGTCCCCTCTCTATGACGATCAATGTGACGTGTAAATATTGCCATATAAGCCGGGAACAAGGCTGCTCCTGTGAGTCCAACACAGAACTGTACAAAGTAGAGCTCAATCGGTGTGGAAATGAAAATATAGGCAAGAGGAATTAGTGCCCCAAATAATGACCCAAGAAATAAAATCCAAAAATCGTCTTTTTCACCACGAATTCTATCAAGGATTGAAGCAATCGGAATCTGAAATATACTCTTTGTAATTAGATAAATCGACGCTGCGATTCCAGCTACTGCCACCCCTCCGCCGACAATAAAGTTTTCTATATAAATAGCAAAAATCGGAGACATAAGCCCCGAAGCACCAACAATTAAAATGTCCGAAATAATAAGCATCCGCACGACTGTATTGATATTGAGTAGAAAATACTCTCGCACTGGCATTGATCGCTTTGGCATATATTAGAATTATACAACAAGCGATTTTTAAACGCGATCAACCCCCACAGCGCGTAGCATGTGGGGGCTAGGAGGAGAGACGGACTACAGCCGGTCGATCCGGAACTCGTAGTTGCTCTCACGAACGTCATTCTCGCTGACCACATCGTCTTCCCAGTACACCTGGGTGACGTTGCCGTCGGCAGCGCTATCGTCGTCGAAGAGCTGCAGTCTGGGGCCGTTGTTGTAGGCCACCGACCCGTAGCACTCGGCGTCGAACAGCGGACCGACATCAGCGAGGTAGGCGTAGGCCATGTACCCATCGACGACCTGGATGTCGGCCGCCACTGTGTACTCGTACCTGTCGCCATAGCTGTCCTTCTCGGTGATCTCGCAGGTGATGTCCATGGACGTCACCGAGATCTCGGGGTTTTCGAAGTTCCCCGAGTCCCACTCGATCACCACGAAGTTCTCGTAGTAGTCGTAGTACCCGCCGGTGCCGGTGCCGTCACCGACACCGACATCGCAGTACCAGTTGCCATCGAGGTCGAACCCGCACGACCCACCGTCCACACTGAAACACCCGGAGGCGAAGGTGGCGAGGATGACGATGATGGCGACGACGATGTTCTTGAAGCTGGACATGACTATCTCCTTCTCTGCTCTCTCGGCAGAGTTGTGGAGGGAATTTTTGCGCTAGTCCGAAGTGGAACTCACAGCGCTCCTTGAGCACAGGAAATGGTTGGATGAGAGAGTTGTAAAGTACGCCGTTTCCTATGCTTGAGGAGCGCCACAACTTTTGTTGTGATTTTTCTATCTATTTTCGGATGCTGTCTCCGACCAAAAGGTTCAAATTTCTTTAAACGCTTTGGTCGGGACGCTTTACTAAAGAAAACCGCCTGTGTCTATCTCGGATATGAGAGAACCAGGCGGTTTTCTACCACAGAACCATTACAGTATCTGTGATGTGTGCTTCTTTTAACCCAGAAGCTTGGGCTCTCTCTAGTTTTAATGTTGCGATTTCCGATCTTTCAATCCGTCATCTTTCAACACCAGTACTATAGCATATTTTTGCCCTTTTGTCAAGGGGGTACCATGAATTTTAGGCTAAAATTAGATGAAATACTGACCACCCCTAACCCCTCCTTAGAAAGGAGGGGAAGCTAATTTAGCCTCGCCTCTCCCCCTTTCTAAGGGGGAGTTGGAGGGGGTCTGTCGGTATCGTGCTATAATTAAACTACTATGAAAAAGCTTGTCATTGCCTTATTTTTAGCTTTAATCCTCTTCCCTGCCAGAACCTTCGCTTTTGACCCAAACTACCTGATTTCTGACTGGGATTTTACTGATATTTTTGCACTGGACTTTAATCAAATTCAACACTATTTAAACCGTGGCTTTCTTGGTGATTACCAAACCGAAGACTGGGAAGGTCGCGTTCGCTATGCCACTGACATTATCTGGCGAGCAGCGCAAACCAGAGGAATAAGCCCAAAAGTCTTGCTTGTCATGCTTCAAAAAGAACAATCTTTAATTGAAGATGATTCGCCAACTCAAAATCAACTGAACTGGGCAATGGGATATGGGGTATGTGACTCTTGCTCAAAAAGCGACTCAGCAATTCAAAGGTGGTTGGGATTTGGAAAACAAGTCAATTCAGCGGCCATGCAACTTTCGGACGGGTACCTTGAAGACATTGAAAACTACGGCGTTGCAGTTGGAAAATATGGACCAGGGGTGCCAGCAGTAATCGACAACACAACTGTCACACCAGTTAATGCTGCCACGTCTGCCCTGTATGCGTACACGCCACACCTGCATGGAAACGAAAACTTTGTAGAAATTTGGGACCGTTGGTTTAGCACAAACTACCCAACTGGCTCCCTTCTTCAAGCTGCAGGCCAGGCTGGCGTATATGTCATCGAGTATGGTTATAAACGCCCAATTCACAGCTGGAGCGCGCTTCTCTCACGCTTCAATCCAAACCTTATTATCCAGGTAAACGCCGAAACTCTTGATAATTATCCAGACGGCACTGCTATTGATTTTCCTAACTATTCAATGCTTCAGGACCAGAATGATCAAATATATTTGCTTGTAGACGACACACTACGTCCATTCGAATCAACCGACACATATCACAAATTGGGCTTCAAAGATGATGAATTAAACCCAGTCAATAGTCATGATCTTGAATCGTACGAAATCGGATCTCCTGTTTCACTTTCCACAGCCAGCCTGACTGGTGAGCTGGTAAAATTATCCACAAACAGCGCTTACTTCTATTTGCAGGGTGGGTATAGACACCCAGTCTTAACCGAGGATATTGCAAAAATTAGATTTGGAGGAATGGCTAGAACAGTGTCACCGTCTGAAGTTGAACAATATACTGAGTCGGAAAAATTATTAATCCCTGATGGGAATTTAGTAAAAACTCCATCAGACCCCACAGTTTACATTGTTACCGAAGGCGAAATCAGACCAATCGCTTCTGAAAGCACTTTTAATTCGTTTGGTTGGCAATGGAGTGATATTATAGATGTAAGTCCAGAAACGCTGGCCATACACCGCGTTGGTGATTCAATTAACTAAACTCTATGATTATCTTTGTAGCACTCACGCCAAGTACTCCTTTATTACTGCCATCAATCCACAAGGATAAGGGAGTAAAGCTACAAAAAACATTGGACGCTATGGAAGAACTTGAGGAAAATCTTTATGCCTCATCTCCTGACGTTATTTTACTACTCAGCGAACACCCAACATCCTTTGAAGACGCATTTTCAATCAATGTTAGCGATCCATACACGTTTGACGTTTCTGCTTTTGGCGACCTGGGGTTAGACATAAAACTCCATCCAGACATTGAAACCATCGATCACTTACAAAGATATCTGCGAAATCAATCAATACCAGTAACTTTATCAACCGATGAGGCTCTCGATCACGGAAGTGCTGCAACGGTAAGCATTCTGACCAAGCATTTACCTAATGTTAAACTTATTCCTATCACTTATTCCAGCTTAGACTCAAAAGCCCATTTTCAATTTGGTCAAGCTCTCAAAGACATTGTTATTAATTCAAACAAGCGCATTGCAATTATTGCGTCTGGCGACTTATCACACGCACTTGAAAGTACGTCACCGGCCGGATACAATAAACACGGGAAGGAATTTGATGAAAAAATTACTGAACTAATTACTCAAAAAAATACTGCTGGACTAATTACGTTAGACGAAACTTTAGTAAAAGAAGCTCAGCAGACAGTCTATCAACAATTGTTAATTTTATTTGGACTCTTGGAGAATATATCAGTTAAACCAAAAATCCTTAGTTACGAATCCCCTTTTGGGGTGGGTTACATGGTGGTGGATTTTGAAATAAGATAATTATGTTTGCGCAAATCATTCCGCTGGTGCGATTACCAAGGAGGTTTGCGCATTTTGATTATCAAATTCCAACAGCAATGGGTGTGCAAGTCGGAGACCTGGTAGAAATTAAATTTAAAAATCGTTTGTTAAGTGGTATTGTTCGAGAATTATCAGACAAAAGTGAGTTTAAAAAAATCAGCCTAATAGAATCAATTATACAAAAAAATTACTTACAAGACTCTGACGTTAAAAGACTTGAGCTTATTGCTCACAACCTGATTCAATCTCCATCAACTGTTTTTCTAACAGCTTTAAACGGGTCGCA
>JAHILS010000014.1 GCA_018896835.1 Patescibacteria group bacterium
ACGTAAAACTTCTTTTTGAAGTTGTTTCCAATTGATATTCATAACCGTCTTATTATAGCGCGTATTCCCGAAAATAAAAAAATTTGCTAGAATCCAATAACTTTATGCCTATTTATATTCGCAGAGTAATATTTTGGATATTTGTTCTTATCTTCTTCATAAGCGCGCCTGCCTTGGTTTTATACACGGCCGGCTATCGATATAGCCTATCAAGTGGAGTTGTAACAAGAACCGGGGTGCTGTCAATAACAACAAATCCACGTGGCGCTGAAATTTACCTAGACGGCGAATCGACTGGTATTAAAAGCCCTGACGTCATAAACCGGGTCATGCCAGGTACGTATACAATTGAATTGCGCAAAGATGGATACAGGCCATGGACAGGACAGGTTGATATTAAAAGCGGACAAGCAACAACCCTGCAAGGAATATATTTATTTTTAGATCAAGATGCAGATCTCTTGTTTGATAAAGAAACGTCTTCATTAGCGGTTGATCCACTTGGAGACACTATCGCTTACACTATCATTGAGGGTGGGTGGCAAGAGCTGTGGATGTATCAACTAGAAAAGAATATTCACACGCTCTTAAACCAAACAATGGACGCTGGTGAAAACGAAACACAACTTACTTGGTCAGCAAATGGTTCATATCTTTCAGTTTATGACCCAACAACGTCCACGGTCGCTTTATATAACAAAGACGCTGTAAAACTTCCAATACCAATCGAAGATGAAATACTGGCTGTTTCCTGGCATCCAAGCGCCGATCAATTACTTTTACTAACAACCCAGTACGGTATTACCCAACTAGACGTGCAAACAATGGCAACTCATATCTTTTCTCAAACCGATGACACCTCAGTACTACTAGACGCAAGTATTTTACGAATTACGCAAGGAACAACGTACACTGAAGTTGCACAATATGTTAATGGTGAGAAGGAAACCCTTGCCTTACTTCCTAAGAGTTCATATAACATTCAACAACGCGACGGCGCTTATCTCATACTTTCTGACAGCATTGGCCAAATATATTTAATTGAAATCCACCAAGATCAACCAATCCTATTACAAAAAGAGGCGACAGCTTACGACTGGAATAAAAACGCTGACATGCTTGTTTTTACCAACGGATACGAACTTTCCGTGTATGATGCTAAAACTCACTCCACAGAATTGATAACCAGACAAAGCACAAAAATCAATTCTGTAGCCTGGCATCCAAGCGCCAACATCGTATTTGTCCAAGACAGTGCTTTAAATGCGTATGAAATATACGCCATTGCCAATCAACGCTTTGTCACAAACTTGCTTAATAATACAGACATTAAGGAACTTTGGGTTTCTAAAAATGGAAATAACATTTATTTTTACGGGCAACAAAATGGAGCCTATGGTGTTTATCAGCTAAAGCTAGCAAACACTCTTGATTCTATCTTTTAATAAAAAATCTTTAAGTGCTTCGTTACGTAATCGCAATTTTGGCAATTTTGTATTTTTAAGCGGAGAGTAGTGTGGACATTTTGCGGGACGAGGAAAGTCTGACCTAGGGCACGGTCGATAATTATCTTTAATCCCCAACATTTCAAAAATCTCTTTGGCAAATCCATAAACACTCACAGGTTCACCCTCATTAACCATATGATAGATTCCTGGTTGATATTCACCCTCAATGAGCTCTAGCACTGACTTTGCAACATCTAACGAATAAGTTGGCAAGCCATATTCCTCGTCAGCAATCTTCAAATCAGGAAGGTCTTTATTTAATCGTAACATAATAGACACAAAATTCTCTTTAGCACTTTCTCCGACCCCTGACTCGCCAAACAACTTTGAAACACGACAAATATACACCCCACCGCCCATCTTAAGCGCCATCTGCTCTCCTTTGAATTTTGAAACTCCATAACGAGAAATTGGGTCACAGCATCATCTTCTGCGTAATATTGTTTACCATTACCATCAAATACGTAATCAGTACTAAAATGTACAAAACTGGCGCCCACACGCGCTGATGCTTGGGCTAAATATCCGGGAGCCTCCCCGTTAATCTTCATAGCTCGATTAAACTCTTCATCTTTCTCAATTGCATCAACTGCATTATATGCAGCTGCATTGATAATAACATCCGGTTTTAGTTGATCAACAAATGTGTTCACCGATATCTGATCTGTAATATCCAAATCCTTGCGCGTGGCTGGTATTACCTCGTGCCCGGCAGATAAAAAAACATTGACCAAATCCTGGCCAAGCATGCCTTGCGATCCTGTAATAAGTATTTTCATGGTTAAAATTTCAAATTAACTTCTGACAATTTTTTTGCATTCCTATCACGCTCTGACAAAATAGGCTCACCTTGCAATGGCCATTTAATACTAATATCTGGGTCATTCCAAGCAATGCTTGAGTCTGCTTCCTGATTAAAAACACCAGTCATCTTGTATTGCAGATCACAATCAGTTAAAGCATAAAATCCATGTGCAAAACCTTCTGGAACATAAAGCATCTTCTTATTTTCCTCTGAAAGTTCAATGCCAAACCATTGCTTATAAGTTGGCGAACCTTCTCTTAAATCAACTGCCACATCCCAAAGCTGTCCTCGCGTACAGCGCACCAACTTTGCCAGTGCCTTTGGATAAACTTGAAAATGAAGTCCACGCAAAACACCTTTAATAGATCGGGAATGATTATCTTGAACAAATGCTTTATTCAACCCAATATCTTTAAACTTATCAACATTATACGATTCAAAGAAAAATCCGCGATCATCCCCATGGACTTCAGGCTCGATTACCACAAGATCTTTAATAGGTGTTTTTGTAAGCTTCATAATTATACTAAACGTCCAATATTCTCTTCGTACCACTTGCTATAACCAGAACTTTGCTTAATTGGTCGCCACCATGATTCGTTTTGGCGATACCAGGCAATCATCTGTTCCAAACCTTGTTCAAAAGTGACTTCCGGCTTCCAACCAAGTTCATTACTGATCTTGGAGTAATCAATAGCATAACGCTTATCCTGTCCTGGACGATCTTGAGTAAACACCAGCATCTCCTCACGCGCACCCATCGCTTTTATTACTGCTCGAGCCGTGTTTGCAATACTCATTTCTGAATTTCCACCCATCATATAAGTATGCCCGATCTGACCCTTTTCTAAGATAGATAATATACCCAAACTATGATCACGGGCTGTAATCCAATCACGAACCTGTCTACCATCGCCTTGTACACTAATTGGCTTATTCTCCATCAAATTAGTGATCGCAATTGCTAAAAACTTTTCTGGATACAAATAAGGCCCATAGTTATTTGTACAATTTGAAATTGTTCCACGTAATGCATGAGAATGATTGGCCGCTCTCACAAGATGATCAGAAGCAGCCTTTGTTGCACTGTAAGGGTTGCGTGGGTCATAGGGCGTATTTTCATGAAACTTGGGATCGTCTGGCCCTAAAGATCCAAAAACCTCGTCAGTACTCACATGATGAAAACGTCTTCCATATTTAACACAGGCATCAATCAATCTTTGCACGCCAAGAATATTAGTTAAAATAAAAGGCTCATTATCCATGAGCGATCTATCAACGTGAGTCTCGGCCGCAAAATTCACCACAACATCAACCTCTGAAACTAAAGTATTTACAAGGTTCCTATCAGTAATCGATCCGTAAACAAAGCGATAACGTGGATGAGTTTGAATATCTAGCGTATTTGCTAGGTTCCCAGCATAAGTTAAGGCATCAAGGTTAATAACCTGCCAATCAGGCCTTTGTTCAAAGACCACACGTATAAAGTGCGATCCAATAAACCCACACCCTCCTGTGACTAGGATTTTCATAGTACTTTGAAGGTTACCTTATTTTTCTTTATTTGGTCAATCCTACCTGTTAAGCTTATCCTTGATTATTTCCATCACTCTTGATTTGGCAATTTGCCAGGAGGCAAGCATCATACCGTCTGTAATTTCGCCGGTCCTGATCATTTCCTCAAAAGTTTGGGGTGTACAAGAAAGTTGTTCAAACTCTTCGGTTGGATCTTTACGAGCAAATGCTGGTGAAAGTCTGTAAGCAATAAATACATGGCAAGTTTCCTGCAGTCTCCCGTTATTGGTATGAAAAGATCCTATTTTTTCATAAACTTCTGCCTTGAGCTGTGCTTCTTGAGCAAATTCATCTTTTACCGCTTGCTCCAGGGTCTGGCCTTGGTCAATACCTCCATTTGGAAACTCAACTGTAAATTCATCATGCAAACATCGATACTGCTTAACTATTGGCATTGAGCCATCTTGGTCTATCCCAATAATCACAACAGAATTTGGAATTTTTAAAAAGTAATAGTCTGCTTTGTATCCGCTTGGTAGATCAAAAACCGCATGTTCATAGGTTGACCACGGATTTTTCGCCAGCGTCTCTTGCGAGACTTTTTTCCAAGGTTGCAGGGTCATATTAAAAAGCTTCACGAATAAGCTCTGCTATTTTTTCAAGTTCTTCTTTTTCTACTTTTTGCTTTTCGAACTTTCTAGGCACTCCGTCGTAACGTGGCATAAAGTGCAGATGCGTGTGAAAAATGTCTTGACCGCCCGAAAGACCGTGATTCATACCTAGATTGTATCCAGACGCACCTAGCGCCTTTAAAATAACTGGCGCAATTGTATAAACGGTTTTCATAATTGAGAGCGCTTCGTCAAGCGAGCCTTCTTGCATAGCTTGAGCGTGGACTTTTGGCACAATTAATGAATGTCCTTTGGAAACTGGTCCAATGTCTAAAAATACAAAAGTATGTTCATCCTCATATATTTTATAGCATGGGATTTCGCCATTTATAATCTTACAAAACAAGCAATCAGTCATATAACTATATTATAAGACCTATGCGATAGATAGGTCCAATGATTCTTATTTTTTAAGCCCACCCACAACAACAAAAGGTAACAAGAGTCCGGCAAGTGACATAAAAATCCGCATATCACCAAAAACCTCGCCTTCGCGCCAAAATACAAGCATAAGCAATAATCCTAGCAATACCTGAAAAATAACCGAAACATTTTTATTACGCTCGTCTTCTTTTTCTATTACGCTTAACCAAATCCCAAATACTAATATAGGAATTAGGAATAGATGAGCTGAAAACACAAAACTAACAAATCCTGGGCGTAAATATTCACAAAGCAAGAAAAACCCGTAGGTAATAAGGCTAATTGATAATACTGTTTTTGCTATGAGTATCTTCATATACCAAATGGTAATAAATCCCGCAGTTCGTGCAAAATATCACGCCAGGTCATTGGGTCTTTTAGGAATCGAACTGTGATTGAATGGATATCAACCTCGCCTCCGAATTCGCCCAAGCCTGGGGTTGAAATAGTAAACTTCACTGCCCCATCAGTCTGAGCAAGTGAACCAATGTCATAAATTGCTGATGAGGCTATCCAATCCCCTGTTTGCTCCCCAAGATCATAGCTGGTGAGAATATAATCAACTCCCAAGGCATCCACGTCAGAATATACATTTAGCTGTATTGGATCAGGATTAAAAAACATGTTTTTTGCAAATGAGAACTTTCCATCTCCGCTTATCTTTATGTCGCCAAGCGATGAATAGCCATAAACCAATCCTGGCTTGGTAACTGTGTAAGAATACTTTTCATGACTTTGCGCAACCCCAACCATATCCTGATCAATACGAACGCTTTGGACAGAATCAGCGTGAGTTGTTTCAAAAGTTAAATGTTTGGCGTCAGTATAAAATTCTGTTGCTCTTTGATTTGGTAAATAGCCTGTATCGTCAGCAATATATATCTTGCCAACAAACGTCATATACTGCTGTTTTGTAGATATCTCCCGCCAAAACATATCGCTTGTTCCACTAAGCTCCACAGAATATACGCCTTCGGGCCAGTCTGATTGATCAATTACAGCGGTACCTTCTGAGCTAACCTGGTCTTCAATTAAATCTCCGTCATCTTTAATAAAATACTCAAATACAACCACTCCTTGCTCATCTCTAACTCTAATCACACTGTCATCAGCGCCAGTTGTTCTGTTCATGTCCATGTAATCGACCGCGAGGTAAAAAGGCTCATCTTTTAAATAAGTCAGATACTTGTGATACCCGCGCAATGAAACATTGGTTGTTTGAATAGAATTTGAGGCTTGATAATTGCTTATTCTATATGGTTGCCTTAAGTCATAGTGATAAGTCGCAATACTAACTCGGTCTGGCAAATTTTCAAGAAAATCATTGACTGAATAAAAATTGTGTTCACGTTGGATGAGCCTGACGTCCGCATCTGAAACCTCTGACCAAGATTGTTGTTCAAGCGAAGAATTGAATAGTGGTTTAAGATCATAACTTTCTGAATAAATATCTGCCAAGCCACCCAGTTCAATAATCGGCTGATCTTTTGGATTAAATTCAAGCTCAACTTCAACCTTATTAAAGTCTGTGTTTGGCAAAGCTAAATTAAAATACGTTGGTTCGTTTAAAATCGTAATATACTTGTCGCCGTTTGGCGCTACCTGCAAATCAGAAACCCGATCCGAGGGCAGGACACTAAATATATAAGGTGAATTTTCCCCCGCTTCTATTGAAATTGTTTTCACACCTGACGGACAAAGATCAATCCAAAGCAATGACATAAAAATTATGACCGGAACTAACGCTAATAAAATTTGGATTATTATCTTCTTCATTTGTTAGTTAAGTATTAGCTTATATAATGTCTCGTCACCCACCATAACCACCTCTTGTAAAATAACCGAATCATCTACAAAAACCACGTTTTCCAAGTATTCTATGTCTTTTTCTGGCAATGTTATGCCAAAATAATAAACTTCTGTTGTTGCGAGCATACTTGAAATTGATGCGTAAACCTCTTTATCACGCAAAGGAAAGACAACCTGGCGATCGGGAAATAAGTACTTATCTGCCATGTCAACAATGATTATGGCATCATCAGAGGTTTGCTCAAGTACAATATGTTTTTTTAAAATAAAGCTTTCCAAACTCTTTGCGCTGTTCACAAAACCATCACTGCCATAGATAACGAGTCTGGCTGACAATATCGTTGCCGTAACAATTATTAAGAATCCGATAATTCTGGCTAACTTTATGTTGCGAGTCTCAAGCCAAGAAATAATTTTATCAACGCCAACTGCACTAAAAGCTGAAAGGATAACAAATATCGGCAACCAATATCTAACATAGGAATTGCCAATGGTTAGAACTGACGCGTCAGGATTATCATGAAAATTCCAGCTTCCGTACACCAAAGCCAGCCATATGCTAAGAAGCGTGAAAATAGTAATCCACGGTCGCCACTCTTTTTTCTTGAACACAAAAATTATTCCAAGCACCGCTAGTAAACTCATCCATGGATACAATAAAAATCCATAGTGCCAAACATTGCGAATAATGTTCATTTCATGGATGCCGAACGGAAAAATTAAGCTAGACACAACCGACGAGCTCTGTTCCTGGCTTATCAAACTCGAATCGATCAGCTCATCAGAAACCTGATCATGGACTGTATAGCCAGTTGCCAGTGGAGATCCATAAAGCGTGTTATTGAGTACAAAAAATGGCAAAAGCGCAATAACAACTGAAATCCCAAATATAACCATCTTTTTTAAGCCTATCCGCTTTCTGTAAACAACGAACAACCCAGCAATAGCAGTAGCAATCCATAAACCCTCAGAAGCTCTAAAAGCAAGCGCCAAACCAACGCACAGACCGGCAACTATCTCGTTTAAAAAGTGCTTATACTTATCAAACGCAACTAACGGCTGGCAGGCAAATATATACAAAGCAAAAATCAAAAAAGCAATAAAACCAATGTTATGCATCATCACGCGCCCGCTGTAATACCAAAACGCTGGGTGGATAAGTAAAAATAAAGCAGATAAATCAGCCATCCGTTCATTCTTGAAAAAATGATAAATCACTTTTCTCCAGGCAATAATCGAGACAACTGCCAAGATAGGAGTCAAAAGTACAATTCCCCAACTGCCAATAATAAGAGCAAGCAAGCCTGCTAATACTGGTAACCCCAAGAAACTAACTGGAACGATATTATTGTTAACTACGACTGCACTGCGTGGATGCACCAACCTTGACCAAGACTCATCAAATAATGTGGGTATGGCTAGCGATTGATGATTGGCAAATTCAAGCGCAAACGTGGCGTTCGCACTTTCGTCAGGCGAATTAAAAATCATTTCCGACGGGTATGAAACAAATAAAATAATCGAGAAAAAAAAGAGCACCAATACCGCAATTCTAATTATCAACATCTTTTTCATATCACAAACTGTAGGTTAGAAGCGCTACAATTGCAAAAATCAGGCCAAGAATAAGCGTACCATAGGAGATTGGAATAAACATATCAATCCCAAACCATAGCGACATTAAAAGAAAGAACACTCCAGCAAACTGCAAAAACATCTTTACTTTTCCCCAAACATTAGCCTGCACGGCCTGTCCACTACGACGCTTATACCACCCGCCAATAACCATCAAGCATTCCAGGAAAATAATAATATAGCCAAGTAATGGATTAACGTGCTGAATTAAAATCAAAAGAATGACTGATCCAATAAATAGTTTGTCAGCGACTGGATCATAAAAAGTTCCCCAATCTGTTATTTGATCACGTATACGCGCCAGTGATCCGTCGATTGCGTCTGTAAACGCTGTTAAAATAAAAAGTGGAACGCCAAGGCCATAATTTTCAAAAAATAGAAGAAATAGCACCACTGGAGTCAAAATCATGCGCGCTATTGTAAAATGATTTGGACGCAAAACGTCTGGAATCAAGCGGATGATTGGCTTCATTAAAACGTCATGCGGGTACAGAAGATGTGGATCACGCATAAAATGATGCTATAATCATAGCAATAAACCACACCAATGGCCAACATTCGCTATACATTACTTGGGATGACATCGCTCATCATCGCCTGGGCAAACATTTTAAGCATACAAAACCCAACATTGGGAGCAATTTGCGCCTTAGGATATCTGCTCTCGCTGGCGCATTTATTTGGTACTCGGTTCATGCTAACCGGCACAAAATTACAAAAACTATTAATCGGACTCCTAGCAAGCATCGCAATTATGATGCTTGGAGGAAGTGCTATTTATTATCTTGGATCTGTTACACAACTTAACTTGAGCATCCTGTTAACAGCAATTCTGTGCATTGCATCAATTTGCGCACGTAAAACAACCTGTGATTCTGATAAAGAAAATGCAAGATCAATCCTCGGCTTGTCTGTCATCTTCGCACTAGCAATGATAACTTGGTGGTTGCAAATTTCACAAATTGACATTATTCAATCAGTGCGGTCAATTTGGCTAGTTGTTGATCCACGTTTATTACTTTTAATCGCTACGGTTATTTTAATGACAGTGCTGATGGTCGCGCGCGGTGCATCAAAATTAACTGTAACGATGTTGTCGATATTGCTAGCCAGCGTACTTTCTATGGCTTACATTGTTTACATATTAGGTTATGGATTTGATCCGTTTATTCACCGAGCGACAGTTGAACATATCGCGCAGTTTGGCACAATCACTCCTAAACCTCTTTATTACATTGGACAATATTCTTTGGAACTTATTGGAATCTTAATCTTCTCACTGCCAATTAAAATCCTTGACGGCTTGCTTGTGCCATTGCTTGCCGGGATTCTCATTCCCCAAAGCGCATACTTTAGCGTTAAATCATTGGGACAGAACTGGCGCATGATGCTTATTGCCCTATTCTTATTACCGCTTGGAGCATTTATATCAACCACTCCCCAGGCTCTTGCTTATATTTTAACTACTTGCCTTGTCTTGTTATCGCTCCCGATTTTATTGAAAAAAATAACAGCAAAGACTTATCTTGCTTTTCTTTTTATCCTGACGCTAGCGATTCTAATCACTCATCCGCTGGCAGGAATTCCCTCAGCAATATTTTTCTTGTTTGTTTTCATTAACCGCTTAAACATATCTTTCAAAATTCAAACCACTCTTTCTTTGATAACTACAACGCTTGGCGCGCTCGTGCTTCCAGTTATATTTATTGTTCAATCAGCAAAATCAAATCTTGCAATTGATTTTTCCGTAACAAACCTGTCATGGGATCAACTAAACTTGACTGGATTTTTCTCTAATCACTTTAATTCATGGCTCGATGGATTTTATTTGGTAATCGACAATCA
>JAHILS010000015.1 GCA_018896835.1 Patescibacteria group bacterium
AATATCGTCAACTATTTGCATTAAAAAAACTCCAGTTCCAAATGTTATCTTTATGCACCCAACCTCTGCCTGACAATATTGTTGAGCACAAAACATACTTGACTGCTGATCCCCGCATATCGCCAATATCGGAATCTCAAGCCCAAGAATATCTTTCTTTAAATTTCCAAACCTTGATGAGCTTAGTTTGATATCTGGCAACATCGACCTATCAATATCAAACCCAACAAGCAGTTCTTGACTCCAACAATGATTGTTGGAGTCGTAGAGCAAAGTCCTGGATGCGTTTGTGTGATCTGTGGCGTGAACGTGATTCTTGTCAAAATTCCACAAAATCCACGTATCGACTGTTCCAAAAATCAAATTCTCGTTCTTGCTAACATTATCAAGTATCCATTTTATTTTTGAAGCGGAAAAATAAGCAGAAAGCTCAAGGTGTGTTTTTTGTTTTATTAAATCTTTAAATTCCTGACTCTGCTCATTGCACCACGTCTGAGTACGCTTATCCTCCCAAACAATCGCTGGGTAAACCGGTTCTCCAGTTTTTTTATTCCAAATAATAGTCGTCTCCCTCTGATTTGCTATTCCCAAACCAATACAATCGTCAACTATGATTTGATATTTATCAACTAATAATCTAAGCAAATCAATACTTGTTTGTAAAAGTTCGGCCGGATCTTGTTCAACTTTATTATCAACAACTACTTTATTTAGCCTCGAGCTCACAGAGCCAATGCATGCCATCGAGCCCTGTTCAAAGGCTAAAGCTTTTATAGCCGTTGTACCAATATCAAGCGTTAATATGATTTTTCTGTTGTTCATAGTAACAATATCGTATCATGAATTGAACCCGATCGTCTTTCGTGATGTAATAATCTATGTATGTTCATAAACACAATCGATCCAATTTTATTTAGCTATGGTTTTTTAACAATTCGTTGGTATGGAATTTTCCTAGGTGTTGGAGTTGGGCTTGGGCTATTTGTTCTGACAAAAATTGCCCAGAAAAAAAATATAAACATCGAGCAAATCTTGTCGCTTGCGCTTTGGTTGATTGTCGGCGGACTTATCGGCGCTAGGCTTGGACATATTATTTTTTATAACTTGGACTATTTTTTAACAAATCCGCTTGAGGTTATCATGATCAACCATGGTGGGCTTTCCAGCCATGGTATGGCAATCGGTTTAATTGTGACATTCCTGATTATTATTCAGGCTAAAAAGATTGCTTGGCGTGAACTGATAAATCTGCTAGTCATTCCGATTCCACTCATCGCTGGGTTCATCCGGATTGGTAATTTTTTTAATTCTGAAATTGTTGGTAAAGCATCAACTCTTCCTTGGGCAGTACAGTTTCCTCTTTATGAAACAAATCCGATCTTTCGCCACCCATCACAAATCTACGAGGCTCTAATCGCCTTTACTATATTTGGAATTTTATTATTTATTCAATTTCGATCTCAGTCTCTCTCCTCCATGAAGCTGACATCTTTTTTTATCTTCTTATATTTCACATCACGATTCTTAATTGAATTTGTAAAAGAATACCCGACTTACGCCGGGCTTTCCATGGGACAGTGGTTAAGTATCCCATTTATTCTTTTTTCAATAATTTTCTTACTAAGCAAACGTCAAAAGTTCT
Source organism: Patescibacteria group bacterium (assembly GCA_018896835.1). Taxonomy (GTDB): domain Bacteria; phylum Patescibacteriota; class Patescibacteriia; order UBA9934; family UBA9934; genus UBA9934. The sequence goes on from JAHILS010000015.1 coordinate 1,643, forward strand.
GGTTTTAGAATCATTAAGATTCCAATTATCAACATAATAAGTCCACCAATCAAGCGAGTTGCTCGTGAATATTTTGTTGTCACTCCAGAAATATGAAGAGTCGTCATGGCCACGATAAAAACAACCATATCGTCAAACATGTAAAAGAAAATATACAAAAGCATGTACAGGTAACGACCAATAACAGAAATTCCTGACATGTTTAATATCTGAGAATAAACCGCAGGAATTCCGGCCGAGCAAATCAATTCAACCAAATTAACCGCAACCGCCAGCACTACCATGCCCAAAAGCGCCATAATAAACGAAGGTCGACTCAAAACATCGCGCATTTTTGCCATTGTTTTTTGCTTTTGATCCAAGTCTCCAACTTTACACTCGGCATCTTTATTTGTGTAAAAATCATGAATGCTATAAGCACCACCTCCAATTGCAACAAGTCCGATT
>JAHILS010000016.1 GCA_018896835.1 Patescibacteria group bacterium
TAACGCAAAAAAGGCAGAGCTTAATTACAAGCTAATTTCGTACGATGAAAAAAATAACCAATCCACAATCGAAATATATCCAAAAACTGGACGACCGCACCAAATCCGAGTTGCGATGAGTAAAGGTTTAGGCTGTCCAATAGTCGGTGACACCAAGTATGGCGCTAAAGCATCGCCTGACAAATCGATTGCGTTACGTGCAACTGGACTCGAGTTTGATCAACCAGTCACAAAAGAAAAAATAAAACTTACTATTTCAACTAACCAATGTTTATGAAAAAAATTATTATGCTGTTGATATAGATTCTATTAGTAGTTGTCGCAATATTCATAGCAATCACTTTTAAATATCAACAAGATCAAGTCCAAGATCAAGTCCAAGACCAAGACGCAGGCGAAACAATAGAACTTCCCGACTATCTTTATACAAATGCGTCAAAAGACGATATTGTTGTCGATATTTTAGAAGGTCAAACAATCACTTCCCCACTGACAATAACCGGTCAAGCTCGTGGTAGCTGGTTTTTTGAAGCAACTGCGCCGGTAGTAATTGTTAATTGGGACGGTTTGATTATTGCGCAGGGTTACATCCAAACAACTGATGACTGGATGACAGAAGAATTTGTCCCGTTTGTTGGCACACTAGAATTTGAGAAACCGAGTTATGGTGATAATGGCGCTATAATATTGCAGGCCGATAACCCATCCGACTTGCCAGAATTTGACAAAGCATTGGAAATTCCAATTTTATTCTAGGCCTTACACACAAAAGAGCTCATAGCGAGCTCTTTTGTGTTAAAATAGATAAACTATGAAAAGCACACCGTTTAAAAGAAGTTGGCCTGGGTCAAAAAATGTAACAAAGAAAAAATGGCCTAAAAAAGTGCCTGTTGCTTCCTGTCCTGCCAGATCTTTAAAACAAAACGCTGATATTTCAGACTCGGTTTCTGAAGTCTTGGGTAAGGAGATAAAAATCACGGATGAATTTAAAAATGCGTTTGATACAATGGAAAATACAAATGAACATATTTTCTTGACTGGTCGCGCCGGAACTGGAAAATCAACATTATTAAAATACTTTCGTAGTCAAACAAAAAAGAAATACGTTGTCTTAGCACCAACAGGCGTTGCAGCTCTCAATGTACGCGGTCAAACAATCCACTCATTTTTTGGTTTTCATCCGCAAATTGAAAAAAGACTTGTCCGCCGAGTCCACACTGACAAGCTTGATTTTTTCAGAAAGATCGAAACAATCGTCATTGATGAAATTTCCATGGTCCGCGCTGACTTGCTGGATTGTGTTGATAAAGCACTGCGATTAAATCGAGGTTGCCCAGACCAAGTTTTTGGGGGCGTACAGATGATTTTTATTGGCGACCTTTTTCAATTACCACCGGTTGTCACCAAAGAAGATCAATATAAATTTGAAGGAGAGTACTCGTCGCCATATTTTTTCTCGTCAGACGCCATGATTAGCATACCGATTAATAAAATAGAACTCATGACGGTTCACAGACAGAAAGAAAAAAACTTCGTTGATTTACTCAACGCCGTTAGAGCCGGAAAAACCAAAGCGTCTGATTGTGAAAAGTGGAACACTCGCCATGATCCGTATTTTGACCCGTCAGAAGTATCTGACTACGTGGTGCATTTAACTACAACAAATAAAATGGCAAAAGAACGAAATGATTTTGAGTTAAACAAACTTGATGGCAAACGGTGGACACTAAAAGCGCAATCTATTGGCGAACTTGGTGACCGTAAAATGCCATCTGACTCAAGTATTAAAGTAAAAGAAGGAGCAAGGATAATGTTTACAACCAATGACCCGGCCAAGGCCTGGGTTAATGGAACACTTGGAGTAATTAGAAAGATAAAAAGCAAAAACCTAGGAAAAATTCCAACTCTTGAAGTTGAATTAGAAAATGGCGAAACTGTTAATGTGAATCAACACAAATGGGAAATTTTTGAATATAAATTTAACGGCAATAGTTTTGAAGAAGAAACAATTGGATCATACTCACAATATCCAATTGCCCTTGCCTGGGCTGTCACAATTCACAAAGCACAAGGCAAAACCTTTGATAAGGTTTTGGTCGACATCGGCTGGGGGGCCTTTGCCCATGGCCAAATGTACGTCGCCCTAAGTCGATGCACAAAACTAGAAGGAATTACCCTCCTGAAACCCTTCAAACCAAGTGATGTGATAGTTGATCAAGCCGTGCTTGATTTCATGGCCTAGTCAGAATTGGGGTCAGGTCCGGATAACGGATTATTATTTGTTATATTTACTTCTTGAAATCTTTCCCACCGTAGAAGGATCAATAGACAGATATCTCGCAATCTCAGAATTTAAATATCCGCATCTCGATTTCGCAAATTTTATAGCTTTATCTCTATCTTCTCTGGAAGCAAGCTCATGAAATATCTCACTAAGCGTCGGTCTTCCGACGATCCTTTCATTCCTTGGATGCTCTTTATTAATTTCAGAACCTACAGTTTTTTCCCAAATAAAATCTATGAACTGTTGACTACCTAAGATATTACCCTCATTAATGTCATCGTAGGGTGATTTCGCGTCTATTCCATCTTTAACAAATTTTCTATACTGTTTTCTAGCCTCGCTGGTATTACTCGAAAATAAATCTAATGTTGTATCTACATCAAGCCAGACAGGACCTCTGTTGTGACCAGCTGTTGCATTATAATTACTCCATTTCCACAATTTTGGATGTTCAACTAATTTGTCTCTTACAGGATTCAAAACTATGTATCGTGCGACTGCCAAAAAATATGCTTCTTTTTCTATAACAAAGGCCTTATATCTACCTTGCAATAAATGACCTACGCGATTATGGAGATAATGAAACTTTTGAGTATAGTTTCCATTAATATCTCGCATAGCCTGTGAAAGATTGCCATCTGGGGTTTCGACAAGTAAGTGGTAATGATTGCCCATCAAGCAATAAGCGTGGCAAATTAAATTGTGAAATTTAATACAATGTTCCAGGTTTTTCAAAAATTCTCGACGATCATTATCGTCAGTGTAAATATCTTGACGAGCATTCCCCCGAGACATTACATGATATAAGGCTCCAGGGAATTCAATACGAAGTGGTCTTGCCATATAGACATATTATATCAAAAAATCCGTTATCCGGACCTGACCCCAAAAACTCACTCGGTAACAAACTTATAAAACTTATCATTCTTCCTGACTCTGCCGGGAACTTTTATTGAAATTATGTCACCCTGCTTTGCATATTCTGTCAGTGCATTTTCAAGCATCATGCTCTCTGCACCACAGCGCATTAGTCCGGTTGTTTTTCCCAAGATCACACAAGCGTCTGAACTTTTTATGTCACTGGCGTGAACGCGGATTTCGGCGACGCTTACTTTTGGAAAGTAATGCTCAACAGTTCCGACTAGTTCTTTGTGTTGCGTGGCTTGGGAGTTGGCACGTCCGCTCCAATAACTAAATGCTTTACCTCTGTAAAATCCGTCACTCATCTTTCGATTATAAACTGTTCCCAGTCTTTCATTCCAATCCTCGATCTTCTCTTTTGTATAATTTCCATTATTTATTGAATCAATCGCTTCCCGATAACATCGCACAACTTCATCAACGTATTCAGGCGCGCGACCCCTGCCTTCAATTTTCAATGACACAACTCCAGAATCAATAATCTCATCGAGCATGCCAATTGTGCAAAGATCTTGTGGGCTCATCACGTATTCATTATCAATTTCTAATTGCTTGCCAGTAAGTTTATCCGTGACAATATATGCTCGCCGACATGGCTGGGCACACTTTCCGCAATTAGCTGATGAATTATATAAATACAAACTCATTCCACATCGTCCACTAACAGAAACACACATGGCGCCATGAATAAAAACCTCGACTTCAACCAGACGTCCTTTTGGACCGCAAATATCTTGATCTTTGATTTCATCAACGATCTGTTTTATTTGTTCAAGTGTTAATTCTCGAGCTAGCACAACTCTATCTGCCCAGTGAGAAAAAAACTTCACGGCATCGATATTGGAAATTGAATGCTGGGTTGAGATATGAACTTCCACGCCAACCGACCTAGCATACTCAATAGCCGATAAGTCAAAGCTGATAATCGCGTCAACGTTGGACGCCTTAGCAGCATCAATTGTCTTATGCATATCTTCCAATCCAGCATCATAAACAAGAGTATTAAGCGCCAAATAACACTTTATATTTTTCTGGTGACAAATACTAGCTATTTCTTTTAAATCATCTAACGTGAAGGTTGCAGCCACGTTTTCTCGCATATTAAACCCTGTCACTCCAAAATAGACAGCGTCACAACCAGCGTTTATAGCAGCGCGTAGGGCCTCATACGATCCGGCCGGTGCCAGTAATTCAACGTTATCTTGTACTTTCATAGTTGCTAAAATATACCTTAAAATTAGAAAATCGCCTATTAGCTCTGATAAACCAGCTAAAATTGACACTTTTGCGCCAATCAGCTATTATAAGCCCAGTTTTTACCACCTTTATCACTATTTCTATGTCACAAGACAACATGATCAAACTTGAGTGTAAAGAATGCAAGACAGTGAACTACCAATCACACAAGAACAAAAAGACACTGCAAACA
>JAHILS010000017.1 GCA_018896835.1 Patescibacteria group bacterium
CGCCAATTAAGGTGCAGTCCAACTAAAAATAACAAAAATGCAATACCAATTTTTGAAAGAACAGAAAAAATCTCAGTAGGTCCTGCCTCACCAAACAAAGCCGTACCAATCAGTAGTCCAGTGGCGATATAAGCAATAATGAGTGGTTGCTTAAGTAGTCTGGCAATAAAAGACAAAAGCCCAGCTGTAACAATAACAATGGCGATTTCAAAAAAAATTATATCCTCCATATACTTGAATAGTATATCATAAAATATTATACTTAAAATATATGAAAATAAAAAGAAACATAATTATCTCTGGTCTTATACTTGTCATCATGTTTGCATTTGTCGCTCTCGCTTTTTTTTGGATCGAAGAAACTATTCCTCAAGATTCAATAGACAATAATGAATCAATATCTAAAGAGAAAGAGGAACCTGATCGTCAACTCTATCTAACAGTCATGACACATATGGAATATAATTTTAATGATGATAAAAATGAAACACTATTCCTAAATCATGTCAGCGAACTTAGATATGCAATGGATCTAGCCGACACGGTTGGAGCAAAATTGAATATTGAATCTGAACAACCTTTTGCGATTGCTAATACAGTTTGGAATTTAAATATCATGAAGGAAATCCTTGACCGTGGACATGGAGTTCAAACACACTGTGATCTTGGATCTAAATATACAGCCGTTGCAATGAGCCCAATTAAATACTCTTCTGCATTCAAAGAAAATAAAAATCTTGTTGACGTACTTGTTGGTGCGCAAAATAATCTTGGCTGTTCTGGTGGAGCGGGAATAAACGACTGGGTGCTCGCCGCATCAATTGCTGGATTTAAATACATAAACGCTAGCGTAGCTGGCCATCTTCTAGCAATGCCGTATGAAAATCGACCTGGCGAAATTTGGACTGATGAATATTTAAATGGCGAAGGTTGGCATACCGAATTCCCTGTTGATTTTGCTGATAGTATTTATCCACTTCCATTTGCCGACGCTACTGATTTTCTACCAGATCCTGATCCTGTAATTATTGTAATGCCTGGATCAACTGGAAGATTAGACAATACCTATGAGGGAACAGATGATGCGTGTGCAAAACACCAAAATTGTGAATTTACAATCGAAGATATCGATGCAACGATTGATTTGATCAAGGAAGCATCTGATGTATACAATCCAGAACTAGGAGTTGCAAAAATAACTGTCTACATTCCAGTAGTTCTTTACGAAAATTCCAACCAAGACCTCCTAGTTACCTTTTTTGATGAAATAGGTAAACTCGAGGACCAAGGACTAATAAAATTCGGAACGCACAAGGAAGTCTACGAAGCTTACATAGAGCAAACTGGATTTGAGCTTTAATCACAAAATCCCCCAGCAAAAGCTGGGGGATTTTGTGGTGACCTACTGTATTGAGAATTGGAACACCTTGATTTCAGACATAAAACATTGGTCTGTGACACTTGTAAATTTGGGTTTTATGAAAAACCAAGCTTTTTATGCCTAAGATAAAGAGTAGGTATACCTCCCAGGTAGGAATAGAACACGGATCGGTACTACTCGTTCAAGAGCGGATGAAGATCCGTGCGTTCGGGGTCTTTTTCACGGAACTCTAATAATCCCTGTTTGAGAAGAAGATCGCGGACCTTTTCTTCAAGAGCGAAGGCTCCCGCGTCTTTTTCTCCGAGACGGCGAGCTTGATCAAGAATAGCTTGAATTTCATCCTTCTGTGCAGATACGAGCCATCGGTCTCTATTCACACCGCTTACCAGTAGCGCCAGACAACGAAGGGTTTCTGTGGGAAAAGCAATTATTTGTTTCTCTAGAAACTCAACTACCAGGTGAGATCCATCAATTGCACCTCCCGTATCTTTGAGCACATGCTCCAATGTCTTTAGAAGCCACTCTGGTGCGAATACACTTCCCGTAACACACCATCCAAATGCTACCCGTGCGGTAGTACTCTTTTCTTGAGTTACAATAATTTCAATGAGCCGTTGAACGTAAGGCAGATCGCTCACGCCGTCCTTACGCTTATCACCGTGAACAAATGCGCGGCCAAAAAAGCTGACAAATTCAGTCAAGAATTGATTGCGTGCTTTTGGACTGAAACCATCTTTTTTCTGCGCACCAAGTACAAGCTCAATGATCTCACGGGCATGCGGGTAGTCATATGCCACGGCGTAAACCATGTGCTCAGGAAGGATTTTCGCCAAATCAACTCTTCGTCTCTTCTTTTTATCCGAAGCATCTGGCCGTAAAGATTGCTCAACGGAATGGCGATACCACTCGTGCAGGAAGTCGAATACCTGCGGGTCTAATCGTGAGATCAAAAAGCCTATCCATGCTGCATTCTTCACTGACTCTGGAGCACTTCCAATAGCCGACCAGACCTCTGCAAACCATGTAGTGTCTGAATAATATAGCCAAGGGAGATGTCGTCCAATGACAGCTGCGTCACACACTGAGCCGCTGCGTGCTGCACGCATAAGCGTCTCCTTGAACTCAGCGGTCGGCTGCTTCAGTTCATGATTTCGTTTTTCATAAAGGAACAGGTAGATGAACGCCGTAAGTCCGATTCCGCGCACTGCATTGAGCGGCAATGACAGCTCGTCGTGATTCTTCACGAAGTCGGCCTCTCGCTCCGCTGTTGGGTCTTCATCTGCAACAAGATAATCACACATCTTACGAACGCTTTCTACCTGTTCGCTCGTCAACTCCGTATCGTCTTGCAGCATTGTCTCAATGACGTACCCAACG
>JAHILS010000018.1 GCA_018896835.1 Patescibacteria group bacterium
GAGGGACTTTTTACGAGTTCGTCAAGTTTGATGAACTCGTAATTTTTATTATAATTTATAATTTAAAGTCAAGCTTTTGGCGTAGGGTTTCTATTTGTTGACCAGCTCTATTTAATCCAGAAACTATTTCTCGAGCTTCTGGGTCCAAAATAGCTTCTGATTCTTTATTTCTATTCTCTCGTTCCCGCACCGCCCAAAACTCAGTCGCAGTCTTCGACCGCCCTTCTGGATTGGTTTCTTTTGAAAATTGACGTAAAAAGCTAGGCATTCGTTCACTCATAGGATTATTCTAATTATATACAAGTATATCAGAATATTTGTTAATTTAGACAGGCTCGTAACAGTATTTATCTCTTTTGACCCACAAAACAATAATAGTCTTTACTGTCTTTCCATTGATTCAAGATTTTGAAATCCTTGAAATGTTTTTGAATTAGCGTCTTATTATAAATGAAGTGGGTCAAACCTTGTTCGTTACCTTTTGTCGGTTTATATGTATTTGGCGCGATTTGCCTAGCTGTCTTGACCAGAAATAATCTTACCCTTCCGTTTGATAGTCGGCCGCATAATGTAATAAATACTAGTCCACCTGGTTTTAAAATACGTTTTATTTCATCTATCGCTTTTAGTATTTGTTTTTCTGTTCCATGCTGTAAAACCTGGACGCTGATAATAGCGTCGAACGATTCATCTTGATATGAGAATTTATTATAAATACTACCGACAGCTAGATCTGCTTTGATTTTATTTTTCGATAAATCTTTTTTTATGAGCTTCAAACCTTCTGGAGCAAGATCCAAACCAGATAAATTGAAATTCTTCTTTGCAAGATAAATTAAATTCCTTCCAGCCCCACATCCAAGATCAAGCACATCATTAACATTATGTTTAGTAAAAAGCTTAATAACTTTATCTATATCCTCATGAGGTTTGAGAATATTATAATATCCATAAGCCTCGCCTTCGTCCTTATAAATTTTATTCCATTGATTCATACTTCAAAATTCTACCACAATCCCACATTTCTGCACTTTATTTAAAATAAATCCGTTATCCGGACCTGACCCCTTATTACTTTATAATCCCATATTTCTGCACTTTTTATAAACGAAATGCCCGCCGAGCTTAGTAGGCTACAGGCGGGCGGGTCTGAACATATTTTTATTACTTAATCGCTTTAACCGACAAGCTTTCTAGATTAATTCCCGAGTACTGTTGTTTACTGATGTCTTTGTTTTCTTTTTTTATTTCAACAGCAAAGCCTGCGTTGCGGATTTTTTCTAGGTAATTTTCTTTTGGCAAAGCGCCGGCCACGCATCCAGTTAAAAGCTCCGGATTTTGTTTTTGCTCTGGGGTAAGGTCTCCAAGTAAAACAATATCAGAAAGATACAAGGCCCCTCCATGTTTGAGGACTCGGTGCGCTTCTTGAAAAACTTTATCTTTATCTGGAGCGAGGTTGATAACGCAGTTGCTGATAATTACATCGATTGTCTCATCGTTGATTGGCAAGTCTTCAATGTCGCCAAGGACAAACTCCACGTTTTTAACATCAAGCTTGCTTGCATTCTGTTTTGCTTTGGTGATCATCTCCTCGGTCATATCCACTCCTATCACCTTGCCTTTGGATCCAACTTTTCTTTGCGCTAAAAAGACATCAAACCCAGCGCCACAGCCAAGATCAAGCACAACATCACCTTCCTTTATTTCACCAATCGCTGTTGGATTTCCACACCCAAGACCAAGATTTGCGTCAGAAAGTTGCGTGATGTCAGTTTGGCTGTATCCAATTTGCGTGGCCACATTCTTACATTTACAACCGCAGCTATTTGTCTTGGCAATCTTAGCATAGCCTTGTTTCACAATATTTTTAACATCACTCATATTTGCGGGTTGAAATCTATAGTTTTAATAATCTCATTAAAAAGTTCTTTTGATGCCTCATCCTCTGTAGTCATGGTAAAGTCAAAACGATAAAAACCAACGCTTTGTTCATCTTGATTTCTAATAATAAGCTGGCTTGTATCTCCAGTAATTTTTTCTGCTGAAAATCCATCTTGATTTATAAAACTTGATACTCTACCTAAGTAGTCAATTTCAGGAAGGATTGCATTTCTTGTGGAAAACTTTAGCAATGCAACCATTCCTTCTATTGTACACGACGTACCTCCGTCCAATGCTTCTTGACATGTTTGTGCATAATCATCTTTATCATAAAACAAAATCATCGAACCGGTTCCACCGTCTATGCTTCCAAAGTAAATCCAGTTTGACGGATGTTGAAAACTAACATTTGGACCAATACCAACATCTCTGACACTATTAAATAAATATTTTCCATTATTGCTTATCTCGTATCTGTATGAAGCGCCTATTAAGGTATGATTTGATGTTGCTAAGAATAACATTTGGTATTCCCCGTATTTATCAGTAACGAAAAACGTAATTGAATTATCATCCTGTTCGCCAACCTCGATATTGATTGTTGAAATATCGAAATTATCGATTCTAAATTCATTCATTGGATCTGTGTAATAAAGCGCGTTTATGTCAATATAAAACCGTCCCTCTAATCCTGTTTCTACATTGAGTTTTTTAAAAGTATTAGGATCAGCTTCCGCAATAACATTTTCAAAAAAATACACATTATCAGCATCTTTTGAAAAGGGCGCTTCAATTATTTCAAAGGTGTCTGCGTCTGCTTGGTCTATAGCAGCTAGGCAGGACCACTCATACGCATAACATGGACCAATAATTTTATTGGAGTCTGTTGCATAATATCCGTCAATTGAACTAAAGCTTTCTGCGTTAATACCCTCCAGTACGACGTTCCACATTGTTCCAAGACCAAATGTTGTGTAAACGTGAAAAGCATCTTTTGCAAAAGGGACAGAATTCAGTTCTTTGAATGTATCAAGGTCAACTATTTGATCTTGAACGTATGAATGATTCTTATCTTGACCGGTAAAAACATGATCCATGGGTACAATGAACGTTTCTGGATCTGCACCATCAACTACTTCTGGTGTGCTGTTTATTCTCGGTTCTTTGAAATAAACAAAATTATTATTTTTAATATACTCCACTGACCAAAAATCGGTTCCTACATATTCAAACCCCGCTGTGTCAATATTTTTAAAGACCGTGTAATTATCTACTGCATATTTGTAATAAACATTGTTTTTATCAATGGCATATTCATTATTTATAACTCGAAAACTATCTACATCCGCTTCTGGAATTTCATATCCAATCCAATTAAACGGAGTTTGTATTTTGTCCGGTAATAAAACTGTCTCATCTTCACTTATAAGATCGCTTAAAGTGTCGTCAATTCCACTAAAAAAAATTAAATAAGCTAATAAAAAAGCAGTCAGGCCGAGCAAGCAAATACTTGTCAATATTACAGTTTTAAATACGTTTATCTTCATATGTCTAGTAAAATTACAAAATATAGATTCTTGAAGGTCAACTCATTAATATACTACCACCAATACGAGAAAGAAGAATTGATGATGATGAAATGTCGCTCGCTTTTTCATTTGAGCTGATTTCTTCTGCAAACTCGGTAAATCTTAAAAGTGCGTCATCGAACTTTTCTTTTCCACCTTTTGAAAGAGAAACAGACTTCACCCGCGCATCGTCACTAACTGAGCTGGTATTGATAAGTCCAATTTTTTCCATTGGTAAAAGCATACGGGTAATTCCAGAGGCAGTCACGCCAATCTTTTCTGCCAAATCCACCCGACGCATGGTCTGGTTATCCGCTCGATCTAAATAAAACAACAATAAAAACTCGTTAAATCCGATGCCATTACCCATACCTCGATCAAATCGTTTGATCAAAATAGACTGAGTTCTGGCTAAATTTAGAAGAAAATTAACATTCTCACTTATTTCATTCATAACATTTCAATTATTTACTTGACTGCTCAAGTATATCGCAATCAAAAATCAGGTCAAGTTTTTATACTACTTCTTGCCCTGACATCTTAAACAAAAGTGTGTCCCCGGCCGGCTAGTTTAGCCTTTATTATATCTTCTATTCACCTTGCTATTTTTCTATCCGTGAAAACCACTTAGCCTCAATTTCCTTTTCAATATCTATTCCTTCATTTTTTGCAAAAAGGAGAAGAAAGCAAAATACATCTGCAAATTCCTGTGAAAATAGTTGTTTGACCTCATCTTTATTTTTCCCCTTTTGTCTTCCCCTATCTGTAAGCATTAAATACGCCTGCATACACTCACCCCATTCTTCTGTTATTTTAAAAGGATAATAGTCTCTATCAACTTTGATCTCGGGGAATTCCTCCTGGTATTGCTTCATCACCATTTGTGATTTTTCTGTCAATTCTTCTAAAAGATTTTTGTTCATATTTTTATAAATAGAAAAATAAGCGGACGTCCGCTTATTTTTTCTTCACTGATTTCTTAGGTTTCTTTACTTCCTTTCGAGCATTTTTACCTTTAGCCATATTGTTTGGATGTTTAGATTTATTTTGATTTATAGCGCCAACAAAACGAGCACGTAATGGAACGGATTTTACTGACTTATAATATCACATGTGGATAATGGGGTCAGGTCTGGATAATGGATTTTTGATTATTATTAAATAGTTTGACACTTAGGACAAAGGTGTGTCCCTCGGCCAGCTAGTTTAATTTTCATGATTTTCTGATCTTTACATCGCACACACTCTTCTCCTTCTCGACCATAAACCTTTAAAATATTACTATAATTTCCCTTCTGGCCACGGGCGTCAGTATAGTCTTTAAATGTCGTGCCACGATATTTTATAGCATTGGCAATAATTTTTTCGATCGAAGTATGCAATTTTGCAATGTCTTTCTTTGTTAATGAGTTGCCAGAATTGCCGGGATGGATTTTGCAAGCAAAACATACTTCATCCGCGTAGATATTTCCCAAGCCCGAAATTAGTTTTTGATTTAAAAGTAAACTCTTGATATTGCTCTTACGGTTGGCGAAAACTTTTGTCAGTTCCTCGACGCTGAAGTTTTTCTGCAAAGGCTCAATTCCGTAACTGTCGATGATCTTATTGAGCTCATCTCGATCAACGGTCTTCATGTAACCAAATTGTCTTTGATCGTTAAAGTAAAGCGCAGAGCCGTCTTGAAAGTGAAATGTGGTGTGCGAGTATTTGTTAGGCAATTGATCATCAATAGGCGGATAATTGTGTCCGCCAGCTATGATCCTCTTATTATCCTGAAAGATAAGCTGGCCAGTCATTTTGAGATGAATGAGCAGAAACTTCTGACTTGAGAGCCTTAAATATAGCAACTTCCCTATTCGATTGATCGATACTATTTTTGTATCAATTAAATCTTTTTTAAAATTACTTAACTTAACATTTTTTATCAATTTCGGTTTATTGATCTTCAAAGAGACTATCTTCTTGTTAATAATAGTCTTTTCCAAATCAAGTCTAATTGTTTCCACCTCAGGCAATTCCGGCATAATTATTTATCGTGCAACAAGCATTCGCAGGGCTTGTTTCTTAAAATCTGTTTTTGCTCTTTGGCAGAATTAATAAATTCTCTTTGACTACCAGAGCCGACAGCGCCCCGTTTATCAAGTGGCGAATGATGTTGATAACCTCGGTGGGTAAATTCTTTGACTAAAGATTCGTGTCGTATATACAATGCTTTTTGTTTACCAACCCAACGCAAAGTCTCAGGATGGCGAGAATATCCTCCTTTTGCTTTATGTTTTGTCAAAATATTCCAAAGCCCATGCAACTCGCGGTGTTCAGCAAGCAAATGTTTTCGACATAAATGTTTTGGATGAATATCCCAAACGCGCATATTATTTAATTAGCCTACCAAAAAAACATACTATTTACAAAACAAAAACAGAACGAAGTTATCCGTTCTGTTTTCATAGTTCAAATAATTACCCAACCATCAATCAATTTATGCCGTCAGACCAAATCACGCTTTAGATCGGAAGAGC
>JAHILS010000093.1 GCA_018896835.1 Patescibacteria group bacterium
AAACGCAAGCGGTAAAAATCCTCCGTGTGTTGTTTAAAGACATAGAACTTTGCATTGATTTCATGCATACTTAGTATATCAATCCAAAGCAATCAGGACAAAGTGAGATTTCAACACCATATACACAGTTGATTTGATATACTAGCAATTACTATGAGAGAAACTCGAAAACTGGCCCAAAACGCTGCAATTCAAATTATTGGCAAAACCATTGCCACTATAATGGGGGTCCTGACAGTTGCAATTCTGGGTCGATATCTTGGCGTTGAAGGCTATGGCCAATTCACCATCGCGCTTTCTTTTCTTTCCATTTTTGCCGTAATCGTGGACTTCGGACTAACGCTCACAACAACGCAGATGATCTCTGAACATGAAGCGGACGAGCCAAAACTTCTGGGAAATCTACTGACACTGCGCATTATTTCCGCAATCCTCTTTTTATCTTTGGCACCAATCGTTGCCGTCTTCTTTCCATACGACGAGATAATTCGACTTTCAATCGCGGTTGGTGCATTTTCCTACCTTTTTGGCACCACAGCCCAAATGTTTGTGGGCGTGTTCCAAAAACGCATGCTAATGTCACGCGTTGTTTTGGCAGAACTTGCCAATCGTGGGCTAGTTTTACTTGGAGTTATTTTTGCACCGTTCTTTCACTTAAACATAGTTGACGTGGTTTGGTTGCTTGTTGTCGGAAACGGAATACAGCTCCTTATAATGCTGGCGCAAACCCGAGCCTTGGTGGCTTTTAAGCCAAAACTCAACCTAGCTATTTGGAAAACAATCATAGTGCGCAGTTGGCCAATTGGTGCTTCCATATTTTTTAACCTTATTTACATGCGCGGGGACGTTATCTTTCTGTCTGTTTTTAGAAGCAATACCGAAACCGGACTCTACGGCGCAGCTTATAAAGTCGTTGACGTTGTGACTGCTATCCCTGTCATGTACATGGGAATTGCCCTACCACTTCTTGTTGGCGCTTGGAGTGCATCACGGACAAATCGTTTCAAAGACTACATGCAAAAATCTTTTGACTTTCTCTCCATTATAGCCACTCCGATTATCTTTGGATCAATCGCTATTGGTGTTCCTTTAATGGAACTCATTATGGGCCGGGATTTCTCACAATCAGGCCAAGTGCTTATGATTTTGGGACCAGCCGCAGCTATTGTTTTTTGGAATTCACTTTTTGGGCATGCAGTAGTTGCACTAAACAAGCAAAAAATAATGACTTGGGGATACTTAGCTGTCGCTATTTTCACTATCGCTGGATATATATTGTTTATTCCTAGCTATGGTATGTGGGCAGCGGCCTGGCTCACGCTTTTCTCAGAAACACTAATCGGACTGCTCACGTTTTTAGTTGTTTGGCGCGTAAGTCACTATTCTCCTTCGCTAAAAATGCTTTCCAAGGCAATACTGGCAAGCATTATTATGTTCATGGCTATCATGATTATGCCTGACGTTTCTACCGCGATCATGCTTCCACTCTCCATGCTTGTGTATGCAGTTGCCCTCACAGCCCTGGGCGGACCAAAACCAATGGAAATTCTAAACTTATTCCTCCCAGAAAAACCCCCAATAAGTCAGCCCTAGGATAATCCAGTATGCAATTAGCTCTGCTCCTGATCTTATTTATACTTTTCGCACTTCTTGCTTGGCACAATCTTAAGATGGCGCTTATTTTATTATCAGGTCTTCTGCCAGCTTACTTACTTCGGCTCTCCTTCGGCCCAATCCCCTCCACAGCCCTAGAAATAATGATTTTAATCTGTGTCGTAGTGTGGATGATCAAGTTAATCTGGCCTAACGCTCACATCCCTTATTTCGACGCGCCTCTACCTCATCTCGGCACGCCCTTTTCTCACCTCGACACGCCCCCTTCCCATCCCGACACGCCCTTTTCCCATCCCGACGATAGGAGGGATCTTCTCGCCTGGATTTATCCAACTGTCTTATTGCTCATTGCATCAATAATCGGAATAATCGTCGCACCTGACACGCTCTCGGCCATTGGCATCTGGAAAGCATATTTCATTGAACCAATCCTCGTGGCCGTTATGATGCTTTCGACTTTTAACAAAAAGGATTGGACTCTATGCTTGCAAGCACTAAGCTTCACGGCAATCACACTTTCACTCTTTGCCATTTTTCAATACCTAACCGGAGTCGGCATCCCAATTCCATGGGACATCGAACTGCGGGCAACAAGCGTCTTTGATTACCCCAACGCCCTTGGACTTTTCCTCGCACCAATTGTGACTTTTAATATTATAAAGCTCGCCCTCTCCCCCTTTCAAAGGGGGAGAGGGCTTGCCGTTCCGAAGCTACAGAGTAGCGAAGGACGGAGGGGGTCGTCTTGGATATCGATCCTCACAATCATCCTCGGCCTCATCGCCATCATCCTTTCCCAAACCGAAGCCGCCTTGGTGGCAATCCCGGTAGCTGTCATAATTACACTGCTAATTTCAAAAATCTCCAAAAAGAAAAAACTCGTCCTACTAATCTTATCTGTCCTACTAGTCCTATTCTCGCTTCTTGTTCCTACTGTACGCGAAAAACTTTTACTCCAAGACTACTCGGGCCAAGTTCGACTCTCACAATGGAGCGAAACATTGGAGCTTGCCAAAGATCATCCTTTCTTTGGCGCTGGACTCAACGGCTATCCAACTGCACTTGGGCCATATCACAACTCAACCCTTTACGAGATTTTCCAATACCCGCACAACATATTTTTAAACATTTGGTCAGAACTCGGCATTCTTGGACTAATCGCCCTATTCTGGTTTGCTTATCTAATTATCAAAAGGCTTGTCTCCCCTCCTTTCAAAGGAGGGGTTGGGGGTGGTCGCTATTACTCAGCTCAACTCACCATCTTCTCTGCCCTGCTCACAATGTTCATTCATGGCCTGGTTGACGTTCCGTATTTTAAAAACGATCTTTCGATCCTCACATGTATCTTGCTCGCGGGCTTGGTAGCAATTCAATTAAACAAAAAACCCAAAACTAATTGAAAAACCTCTTGTTGCATATCCAGTCACAAACTATGCAACAGCGAGGGGCTGATCTTGGATGAAAGTGAACAAAAAAGATGCTAACAAAAGACCTCGAGTCAATCGAGGTCTTTTGTTAAATAGCATTAACTAACCAATGCTATATTTTCTCACAAAAACAGGTTTTCCTTGTGCAACGGCTTTATTAATGGCGTCGCTGGTACCCTCACTTTCATTTACCAAAAAACCCAGCAAGGCATCTGACGCATTTATAATTTCAGTATTCCGTTCCAAATATGTTATCGGATCTACAAATACATTGACGGTATTCTCAATGAGGGCGGACTGATTTCGTCTTCTTACTTCTCCTAATTGTTCTATTAATTTCTCCACCTGAATTAGGGTAACAACACCTTCATTAGCACGTTTATAATAATGAATTGCATACCGCTCCAACGTAACTGGAAGAAAAATTTTAATAAATTTTGCCATTGGATCAAGGATCAACGCTTCTTCTGTTGCGAAAAAATCAACACCTAGAGCTCCACCCGTAACAATTCCGTGGCCATGATCATATATCCCTCGGACAGATTCTTGGACAGCTTGTTTGATTTCTTGATTTGATTTTCTCCAGCTCCCCTCAACACCAAACCATAGAACACGATCGCTGATTTTTGCTTCAGTCTGGATAAATAATTCGTCTAGTGATTGTGCTTCTATTTGCATAAAATAAGACTATACAGATATCTTCAATGGCGGAGGTGGGAGGATTCGAACCTCCGATACCCTTGCGGGCATAACGCTTTTCGAGAGCGCCCCTTTCAACCACTCAGGCACACCTCCACATAAACAAAAGGCTATCACGAATCATAAACATTCTCAATTAATTAACACCAACAACCCCTATTAATTAGCCAGCACGCCGTGTTGGCCAATTTGTTTTAAAAACTGCTATAATGAAATTATTCTAAACCCAAAAGATTTATGCAAAAAATACGAAAAGTCGTTATTCCTGTTGCCGGATATGGCACGCGATTCCTTCCTGTCACAAAAGCTATGCCAAAGGAGATGATGCCAATCATCGACAAACCAGTTATTCAGTATGTGGTAGAGGAGGCGGTGGACAGTGGAATTACTGATATTATTTTGGTAACTGGTGCTTCCAAACGCGCGGTTGAGGATCACTTTGACTACAATCACGATTTGCAAAACTGGCTAAAGAAGCAGGGTAAAGAGGAATTACGTGAACGAGTTAAGAAAATCGCTGACATGGCCAACTTCACCTACATCCGACAAAAAGGCCCTTATGGAAACGGGACTCCGGTCCTATGCGCTGAGCATGTTATTGGCGACGAGCCATTTGCGGTCGTCTGGGGTGACGAGTTTTTCACTGGTGGTAAAAAGCCACGACTTAAGCAACTTATTGATGTTTATGAAAAGTATGGGGATCCGGTTTTAACTGGTATGCGCGTGGGAGCTGAGGGTCAAAAAAGATTTGGCATAGTCGACCCAGTTGCTGAGGTAGAAAAAAACCTTTGGCAGGTCAAAGGAATTGTGGAAAAACCAGGTCCAGAAAAAGCCAAGTCAGACATTGCTGCTTTGGGTGGATATATTCTACCTCCAGAAATATTTAGCATTTTGCGAAAAACAAAACATGGTAAAGATGGCGAAGTTTGGTTAGCTGACGCTATTGCCACGCTTGGGAAAACTCGTCCAATGTACATTAAGATTGTGGACGGAGTGTATCGCGACACGGGTACGGTTGAGGCATGGTTAAAAACAAATATCGCGCTGGCTCTTGAAGATAAGAACCTTAAAAAGGAAATACGAGCATTTATAAAATCCATTTTATAATATGAAAAAACTAGCCATACTCTTACTTTTTGTCATGCTCGTGAGCATGGGTGCTGGATGCTCAGGCTCCCAGACAGCAACGCTTGAGACTGTTGAATTAACAATCTGGCGGGTGTTCGATGATGAAGATGCCTTTGAACCCATTATCGACAATTACCGCGCAGTTCATCCAAATGTCAAAATCAATTATAGGAAATTGCGTTTTGATGAATACGAAGATGAACTTATTCGAGCATTTGCCGAAGGTCGAGGGCCAGACATAGTCTCTTTACACAATACATGGTTGCCAGCATATCAGGCACTACTCACACCAATGCCAAGCTCGGTGACGCTTAGCTATCAGGAAACTCAAGGTACTTTGCGCAAAGAAACAGTTGTTGTCTCACGGACAGAAAACACAATGAGCATGCGCGAACTTGAGTCGTCGTTCATTGAACAAGTAGCGCAGGACGTTGTACTTGACTACCAACCAGATCCTGACGTAGATCCAGTAGAGAAAATCTATGGACTCCCTCTAGCAGTGGACACGCTCGCACTTTATTACAACAAAGACTTGTTAAATGCAGCTGGCATTGCTAACCCACCCCAAACATGGGAAGAAT
This sequence comes from Patescibacteria group bacterium, assembly GCA_018896835.1. GTDB lineage: Bacteria > Patescibacteriota > Patescibacteriia > UBA9934 > UBA9934 > UBA9934. The sequence goes on from JAHILS010000093.1 coordinate 5,447, forward strand.
TCCAAGATGATGTAGTTGCTCTGACGACTTACGACAAAAACGGAAACATTGAGCAATCAGGAGTCGCCATGGGAACATCGCAAAACGTGGAACGGGCATCGGACATTCTCTCACTTTTGATGATGCAAAACGGGGCTCAGATGACTGACGAGCGCAACAAAGTTACTTTTCAAACTGTGGCTAAAGACACACCAGAAGGTGTTTACCCTAGTTTTGATGCTGTGAGTTTTTACACAGACTTTGCCAATCCAACCAAGGAAGTCTACACATGGAACAACACTTTTGATAGTTCATTTGAATCATTTGCCAATGGCGAAACTGCAATGTTCTTGGGCTATAGCTATCACATACCGCTATTGCGCACGGCCTCACCAAAGCTAAACTTTGGCATCAGTCCAGTACCACAAATCTCAAACGCCAAAAAAGTAAACTTTGCTAATTATTGGGTCGAGAGTGTGGCAAAATCAAGTCAAAATCCTAATTGGGCTTGGGACTTTGTCCAATTTGAAACAAGTGAAGAACAGGTTAAGTCATATTTGGACGTTGGACAAAAACCAACAGCACTTCGCAACATCATTGCTGACCAATTAGACGACCCCTTGCTTGGCGCTTTTGCCGAGCAAACACTCACTGCCCAAAGTTGGTACCACGGTTATGACTCAGGAATTGTGGAGGATATATTCGAAGACATGATCGACGCAGTGCTTGCCGGAGGTTACAAAGACCCAGAGGATGTTATGTACGATTCAGCCACACAAGTTTCAGCGACGTATAAGAAATAAGAGCGCGACATGGGCGACATGGGGTCAAGTCTTTAATCTTGAATTCTAATTGAAAATTCAAGATTAAAGACTTGACCCCTTTTATCATTTTCTTAGATGCATGAAGCCCCGCGAGCACGAGGCTTGCGGGGCGAGATTGGGGCTTGAGCTGGCAGTTCTACTTTTTTCCGAACTGCGAGCTCAAGTTAAGGTCCAGGTGCCGGGCACCGTAGGGCGAAAGGCGCCAGGTGTCCTGGACCATGAGCGTGGTTCGGAACTGGGTGCTGTACACCCGACCCTCCACACCCACTGGAACATAGGCACCGAACGGATTGACCGGCATCACTTGTTCGAGTATTGCCAGCCACTGTGCCATCCCGCTCACAACCGTTGTGTACGGCAAGGTCATATTGCAAACCTCGCCCGGGTTGAGCACGGTCGATTCTTGGTCCGCGCCGCCGTTGTTCACGACAGCGCGGTCCGGAAGCGGGCGCATGCCAACCGTCGTGCGACCATCTTGCGCGCCCTGCAGTAGCACCTGCTGGGGCTTCCAGAACGAGATCTGGTTACCCTGCACGGTGATGCGCACCGGCGAGCCTGTGTCGTTCGTGATGGTCGCGTCATACGGCCCGGTGCCGGCGCCCGGGTTGGGCATGCCGATGTAGCACCGGTACAGGTTAATTGGCTCACGGCTGATCATGGGGCCATACGAGGACTCCCATGGTGCGGTCGTAGCCGTATGCGCCTGATCAGGCGGTGGCGCGTGGCGGGCGGGCGGACCAGCGAAGGCGCACAGCGCGATGAGCATCCCGAGTATGAGCGCGTTCATGGCTACTCACCCTCGGGCGCAGGCTCATCTTCCATGAGCAGGATGCTTTCAGCTTCCCGAAGCTGGGCCTCGGTCGCCGTGAGCTTCTTGCTCGTGGCTTCAACCTGCCCACGCGCACTCTTGAGCTCTGCCTGCAGGCGAGCCTTCTGCGCGCGTAGCGCCTCGGCCTGCGCCTCGGCACTCATTTGCGCAGAGCGAGCCATCTGCTCGCTTGCGCGCCTGTCAGCCTCCCACAGCTGGCGCGCGAGCGTTGCTGTCTCGCTCTCTTGGATGAGCATTTCCTGCGTCTGCAGGCCCTGCCCACCCAGGTATGGCGCTCCGCCGTAGTACGGCGGGTCGTACATGGGCTGACCGCCGTAGTACTGACCATACGGCTGCTGCCCATACCCGTACTGGTCCGGGTACTGCGCGTACGGATCATAGTACCCTGCGGGCATTCCGTACGGATCGTACGCGGACGGTGGCGGCGGCGGGTAGCCCACGCGCACCTGCACGCGGTAGCGCGACGAGCGCTCGGGCTCGCGCGTCCACTGCGTACAGCGATGGTGGGTGTCGTAGCGCACGCACCTGTCGTGCGAGTGGTGGCTCTGCGCATTGGCGGTCGAGAGACCGAACATCAAAACGAACAGAAACAGGAAGCTCATATGACCTCCAAGGTCGGGGGTGAGGGAAAGGACGGATCTTACTGCGATTTAGTGTATCGCAGACAGCAAAACTTAGCACTAAAACCCCAAATAGTCAATCGGGGTCAGGGCTCCAACTTTGAATTTTAGCTTTGGGGTCAGGCACCAAATCATTACTTTTTAGACAGAAAACACACTACTAGCTATCAGCATAAGCTAAACCGTTAATAAACACATAGATAAACGCATAAGGTTGGTTCTCGAATCTTGGACTCAGGATATAAAATTTAAAATTAAAGACTTGACCCCCGATCGCGCTGAAATAAGTCATTTTTTTGAGAAAACGGTAATTTAGGGTCTGACCCCATGGTAAAAATTCAAAGTTGGAGCCCTGACCCCGATTACTGGACATTTTCATGAAATCTTGCTAAGTTTAGTCGTCTTGATCACGTCGTCCTGACGGTACGATCAATGACACGTACCGTCACAATTTCCATCTCAAGTCCCACGACTTGAAGGAGTCATCATGTCATCAGCAGTCGCAAACGCTGCCAAAAAGGTCGTGCTCGAGCAGATGCGCGAGGGTATCGAGCGCATCGTCGGAGATCAGGACGTTAGCGAAGTCCTGGCCGATGACGGCAAGGTCGGGCAGATTGCCCGATTCATCTTGTCAGCCAATCCTGGAGCACTGGGCGCCGGTCTCAACTTCGCCACCGAAGTACTCGGTGATATGGTGGGAAAAAAACACAAAATCGCCGGTGTTGCTGTTGAGCAAATCGGCGAGGGCGTGGCTCACGGCCTGCGCGACCTGGCCCGCAAGGCTCAGGCCGGTCAGGACGTAACCGTCCCCCACGTCAAGGCGGCGCTCAAACAGGCCGGTAAGAACGCGCATGCGCTCAAGTACATGCGCTCCAACCACCTGTTCAAATACCTAACCCGAGGGCAGATCGAAGCCTTCTTCGCCCTGCTTCACGCAGCGCGCGAAGAACAGCACTTCGACAACACGCCGGCTTCGGCTATGGATCAGGGTGCGCCTCACGGCAACCGCTTCCGCGGTCTGACCGGTCGCGCATTCCAGCTCGAGGCCGGTCTGCTCTGGGCTGTAGACAATGACCCAGCCTTGATGCAGAAGACGCTCCCCCACATCTACACCTATGACCAAGTGTACATGTGGCCCGACAGGTATTGCCGTGAGACGATTACGGCCGCGATCACGGCCAAATTCATGCCCTGGCAAAGGGCACTCGATAGCCTGGACCTGATGGTCAACGTGGACCAGGTCTCGGGCATGGCGCGTGAAAAGGCGCTCAAGCTGGCGCACTGGGTCGGCAATATCGCCAACGCGGTAATGTGGGGCTACCCCATTGCCATGATCGGCATGCTCGCTATTTTCTTTGTCTGCGCGGCATCATTCCTGGCGTCTTTCGCCTTCCTGCTGTTCTCAAGCGAACAGTGGTGGGGCGTTACGCTCGCCTGGGTGGTGCTCATCGTCGTCTACCTAGGCCTTGTGTTCTTCCGCTATACGTTCTCGCTGTTTGACAGCGTGCACGCAGTAGCGATCTGGATCGCGAGCCAGTTCGACTTCCGTCTGCAGAGTTCTCTGCTCGGATCGATCCTCAGGATGGTCGCCGGGAACTTTGGGAAGGAAGAGATCCTGCGCCAGATCCCAGGGCCAGGCAAGAAAATCGAAACAAGCTGGGCTGTCCACTTCGCTGGCACAGTGCTCATCGCGGCGTCGATCATCTTCGCCATCGCCATCCTCCATTCGCTCTTCCGGGTGGGCATGTCAGTCTCTGGAGCCGAACCCTTCGGCCTGGCGATCCTGTTCATACTCACCAGCGTAGAGCTAGCGCGCAGAATAGGACAGAGGCTGGGTGACGATTACCACCAGAAAACCGCCCTGTTCACCATTCGTGGTGTCACACGGGTAGCTATCGTGGCCATCGCCATCATGCTCGGGGCATCGGTCCTCGGGTACGACGGCGTGTCACGCGCGTTCTCGTGGATGCGCCCCGGGCCAGCTCACGCCCATGAGGTGATGAGTGGACCGACGCCTCACGGGCTGACGCTTCGGCAAATGGGGACCTGTGCTTACTTCAAAAAGTTCGGCAATCCAGGCCCGTACTACTGCAAGTAGGACACGCCCACCATAATCTACCCCGCCACTTCAAAAGAGTCGGCGGGGTTGTTGCATTTATAAAACAAAAA
>JAHILS010000019.1 GCA_018896835.1 Patescibacteria group bacterium
TCTTCAATGGCATGATTGACCTGCTTAATTGCCTCATTTGATGCGTCAGCATCCTTAAGTGCCTGCTTAACGTCATGCACAATTTTTGCATCTTTGAAATATCGGAAGTGAACTGGGTCAAGAATAAGTCCGGCGGCAAATGCTCCTACAATGGCGGCCAGCCCGATCATTTGTGCCAAGTACGCAAACAGTAAACAAACTATAATGGCAAGCGTGAATTTCATACCAATTCCTGTCTGGATCTTAGCAAACATCCGTCCCAGCCATGGAGCCAACAATTGTCCAATCACGATTGACCCAACCAAGAACAAAATCGCTTTGGCTAAAATCCAACCAATCATGCCTAAGCTCACTGCTCCAACTGTCACAATGGCTGATACTACTGCCAAAATTACAAGTCCAAGTACGTCATCAATCACAGCCGCGCCTAGAACGATTTGCGCCTCGGGAATATGCAATTTTCCTAAATCTTTAAATACTCGAGCTGTTATTCCCACCGACGTGGCTGTTAATGCAGCTCCCAAAAATAAGTAAGCATTTGGATCAAGGTCTGGCATGATCCATGGACCAACCACATAAGTTCCTAGCACAAAGGGTAAGACCACTCCAACTATAGCTACCAAAAAAGCAGACAAACCAACTTCTTTCATCTGCTTAATGTTTGACTCCAGCCCAATTTGGAACAAAAGGATTACAACTCCAAGTTCGGCTAAAAATTTAATAATCCCATCTTCAAGAATCGGTTCAAAGGTATGAAGACCAATAAGTGCCAGGTTTCCAAGGATTACTCCAATCACAAGCTCACCAAGAACTGCTGGCTGACCGAGTTTTTCCACAAGCCCACCAAGTTTTGCTGAAATAAGGATTACAGCGATCCAAAGGAATGTGAGTGCAATATTTGCACCATGCCCATCTTCCGCTGTAGTGCCAGAGGCAGCAACCACCCCACCGGCGACAAGTCCAATAAAAGATAAGCTATAAATCCAGGAACGTAATTTGTTTGTCATAGATGACCTATTGTTTAGTTTCGGCGGGAGTATACATGTTTTTGGTATTTTTTTCCATGGTGGGCGTGGATAAGCCGAGATATACAACAAGCCTGTGGATAGAGATCCGATCTCGGTTGTGGACAAGTTTCCCGAACCTAAGTCATGGTGAAACCTCGCGTTCACGTTACTCGTCGCGTCCTGCCCCTGGCAGGACGCTTGTGCTTTCACCTATTACTACTGTATCCTCCTAATATATGAATTCGGAAACTACAACAACCACCCCTACCCCCTCCTTGGAAAAGGAGGGGAAACTAAAAAAATCATTCAAATCAGGTTTTGCTGTGCTTATTGGCCGATCAAACGTTGGCAAATCAACTTTACTCAACTCACTTGTTGGCACAAAAGTCGCAATCACTACTCCCAAACCACAAACAACGCGAGTGCCTTTGCAAGGCGTAGTGCATGACCCTCGAGGTCAAATTGTTTTTGTGGATACGCCAGGGGTGATGCAAAAGGCAAAGGATGAGCTCACAAAAAAGCTATTGGCGTCTGTAAAAGAATCCCTCAGAGACATTGACGTCCTTCTTTACGTGGTAGACCCGACTCGTGAAATCGGTAATGAAGAAAAGCAAACTTTAAAGATGATTGAAGATATTGAGAAACCAAAACTTCTTATTATCAATAAAGTCGATGAAAAGTCTGCGCAAAGAAATATTGACTTTTACCGCGATCTTTTAGATGACCATTTTGATGCCATGATAGAGCTTTCCGCTCTAAACGGAACTAACTTGGACATATTAAAGGACTGGATTTTTGAACATCTACCCGATGGCGAACCTTATTACGAACAAAATCAAATCTCAAACCTGGGCCAAAAAGAACGAATTGCCGAGCTTATTCGTGAAAAGCTGTTTTTGCGACTTCGCGAGGAAGTGCCTTACTCGGTTCACGTGGTTGTTAATGAAATTGAAAGACGACCAAACGGCACGCTCTACATTGGCGCTGACGTTCTTACAACTGACGAAAGGTATAAAAGGATGATTATTGGCAAAGGAGCACGTGGAATCAAAGAAATCAGTCAATCGACTCGCAAAGAACTTGAAACCGTAACCGGTGAAAAGATTTTCTTGGAGCTTAACGTGGAAGTTGACTCACATTGGGTGGAACGATTTGAGTAATAAAATCGTCATAATTAATGAAAATTTACAGAAGGATCCTTGACAAAAGGGTCTTTTTTGATTAATTTAACTTGCCGTACCTTGTCACGAAACCCAATCCAAACCCGGAGAAAGCAATGCTTGGCATGTCACTCTCATTATCGCAATCCCGAAACACGCAACCACCATCACGCAATATGATGGATCTGCTTGGAGACATACTCTACGCCTGTTATGACTTCGCGCATGCTGGTTTTGATCTCGAGATGGTAATCGCTGACTCGATCAACCAGCGCGACACATCTGCTCGACAGATGTTCACGCGCGCAGGAAAATTTTGGGTGATGCAGGAACAGTGCATGTTGGCTGACCCCGCAATCAAAGCATGCGGGGTCAACGACAGAGTACTCTTCATCGAAACCGCACCAATCGACAAAGAGGAAGCTCTCGCCCTCATAAAGGATGTTGAGCTACCAATAGTATTGGAGAATATCGAAAGCACTGGCAAAGTGCTGTTGAAACGGGGCGTGTCAAAACAAAGAGTATTGGCAAGAACTCATCTGGTGCACAACTTCACAGGTTCCGATGAACTCGAACAGCTTTCACCCCGTATGATCTGGCGCATCAACTGGAAGGAACTCACCGACGACTCTTTCTACCAGATTGTCCGCCTGCTTGACCTGGCATATAGCGGGTACATATGGGATATGGAGGGGCTGGAGGAGTTCAGCGAAGCTCCGCAAAGCCAAGTACTCGAGCAAAGGCTCGACCTGCAGTTGCGCATGCAGATGGAGCAGAGACCTCTCCTATGCTTGACTCAGGACCTGGGTCAGCGCATTGAGCTCCAGCAGAATCTCTCTCTACTATTTGCAATGGTACGAGAGTTGCGCCAAATCGATGACGAGCAAACGCTCGCCGCCTACCTGGTCGCTTACCAGGAACGTTATGGCGCTATTGCCTTGCAGGCCTTTATCGTCTTCAACCTAGCCAGCAAGGTAAAAAGGATTATGGAAACACAGTCTGGTCAGCCCACGACCTGGAAGACTGCCAGGGATACGGCAAGAAAGATTGCGCGAAAGCACGGCGTAATCTCCTGACCATCTCCCACACCTACGACGTCACCCCCGAGCTCAGGCCCGGGGGTGCAATGTTTTATACAGACAAATTAATAAATTTTACTTCCCTGCCCATTTTTTTAAACTCTCATAATCTGTTGAGCCACAGATTACAGCCTTGGTGTCAGTATTTATAAAAAATGGAACTCCACCACAGGCGCCAGTGTCGTACTCATCCTTTTTAACTGCATTTTCTTTATTCTCCCAGACCTCAAGCACATCAACCTGCACGCCTTCTTCTTGAATTAGACGTTCGACTAAAGGTTTCATTTCAATACAATGCGGACAACCCTCACCATAGAACTCAAGTAAAGCCATAGAATTCGATCTTATTTATTAAATCCGATAGAATATATCTATCTATGAACACCTGTAAGTTTATCACACTTGAAAGAATCTTGATTATTTTGATTGTGATTATTGCCGGCGGACTATTAATTCACAATCGCACAGCAACCGAATCGCAACTTTCGGCAATAAACAGGCAAACCGGGGACATTATCAAACGCGGAGAAATCATGACCACGTCTGACGACTATGCGGTTTTCAACATTGATAATTCGACCGTCTACCTATCAAAAAATACACAAGTCAAGCTTGTTGACGGACGCCAAGGTAATATCGACCTCCAGCTAATACAAGGCAGGATTGTGCTTGATGGGAATGCAAACATTTCGGTTCGCGAGGTTAATATTAGCACCAAAGGTCAGGTTAGCGTTGTGCACTACAGTTGGTTGGATGAAATCGAGGCAGCGCCGATTATCGGTCTGGCTACTGTTCAATACAGCGATCAGAGTCGATTTCTTGACCCTCAGGCAATCCGCATGAGCACGCTTGATCCTTATGCCACAGAATTTATTGACTTTAACCCAAGCCAATCTTCAGAAAAAGATTTTTACGATTGGGTCGGACTTGATACATAATCCATAATTATCACAGAAAACGTCTCGACCATTATAAATTCGATTACCACGAGCTCTACCATTTCCAGTTCTGTCACTCCAGATCAAATTGTCCCAAGCCTATAATTCCAAGTCACGTGATTCCAAGCTCTGTCATTCTGAGTCCTGCGACTATTAAAGGACGAAGAATCTACTCGAGTTGGATCCTTCACTACGTTCAGGATGACAAAACATAGATAGCTAATCGGAATGACAGAAAGAAAATAATATGATTTGGCTATACTGGAAGCTTATACAACAATCATTTGCCACATAGTGTTCGATCGAACACTATGTGGCAAAAAACGAATAACCACCAGACCTCAATCTAGTGGTTATTCATATCTTTTAAAAACGAACGCCCCGCGCCAGTTAGGGCGGGGTTGAGACGATTTTTTAGTAGGGGCTTCATCGCACCCTACTAATTGTTTTCTTGCGCAAGTTGATGGTCATGGCCATGGTGATCGGACTATTTTTGCCTGGAATGCCCGAGATCTTGATCGAGTAGACCGAGTCAGATCGCGGACTGCGCACCTTGACCTTGATCTTGTCGATCACCTGGCCGGGAACTGGATTAGCACCACTCCCGAGCGCCCGGCTAATACGATTACCGATCAGCCTTTGCAACATAACCGATCCAGTGACGCTCCGGCGAGTGCGGTCAGTAGTCACAATCCCGCACACCACCTGATAGCAAGCATACACCATTTCAGAAGTATTCATTTCTCCTCCGGCGTGAAAAGACGATTTCACCGCCACAGGACTGTGGCGGTGACGACAGAACAGGCTCGACTAGTCGACCAACTTGGGCACGAGGGTCACCTCAACGAGGTCACCCATCTCGGTGCCCAGCACCCGCATCACGAATGACCCGTCGGGCCGACGCTCGGTCAGCCTGACCGTAGCCATGCGACCGACCACCTTGATGTTGTTTTCGGCGAGTTTGTCAAGTGCACGACCCGCCAGCTCGTCACCACGGATGCCGGCCTCGTGAGCCGCGGCGACCGCGGTACCTACCTGTTCGAGCACTTGCCTGTACTTGGGAATGATTTCGGACACTATGCACCTCCTGGTGCGGTTGGGGATTCTGGCAAAATATGCCCTACGACGACAGAAAAGTCAACCCTACCACTCAAAACTCTGCCAATACTTTGGGATTTCTATATTCCCTCCCAGTTCTTTTTCTAAATATATCTTAAAGTTCTCTTTCACGTCAGCATCGCCATGCACTAAGAAAATCTGCCCAATTGGCTCTTGGCAGGTTTTTAACCATTGCCTTAATTTCCTTCTATCACCATGAGCAGAAAAAGCACCAATCGCCCCTACCTTTACCTTCACATCATACTCATCGCCATAAATACGTACCTTCTCAGCTCTGTCAAAAATTCTTCTCCCAAGCGTGCCCTCTGCTTGGTAACCAATAATCAAAATGCCAGATCTTAAGTCTTCAATATATCGTTTTAGGTGATGAAGGATCCTGCCACCATTCATCATGCCAGCGCCAGCAATTATTATTTTTGATCTGTCATCATCATTGATAGATTTTGAAGCATCAACTGTTAACGTCACATGCAAATTTGGGAAACTGAAAAAATCACGGTCAGGGCTGGAAAAAATATCTCTATCAAAACGTAGATAATTAGCAAATTCCTGATAAATCTCAGTGGCTTTAATGGAAAGCGGACTGTCTAAGTAAATCGGACAATTTGGGATTAACTGATCATCAATCATGCGGTCAAGTTCATAAAGCAATTCCTGTGTCCGTTCAATGGAAAAGGCTGGGATAAGTAAAGTGCCCTTGTCTCCAATTACGTTTTTGATCATGTCACGCAATTTTGTCATGCGTGTATCAACTGGCTCATGTTCACGATCGCCATATGTTGATTCGCAAATAACAATGTCCGCATTACTGATGCTTTCAGTCTCCGGCAATATCGGAACGTCATTGTTACCAATGTCTCCGCTAAATACAATTCTACGAGCCTTTGAATCGGCTGTATGCTTAGCATCAATATCAACAACAGCAAACGCCGAGCCTAAGATATGTCCAGCGTCATACAGCATGACGTTCACGCCCGGAATTACCTCAAACTGAGTATGGTAATTCATCACACAAATCATGCCATCAACATTTTTTACATCATCTACGTCAAACAAGATTGGAGTGTTCATGCGATGATTATTGTCTGCCATTAAGTGCTGAGCGTCTTGCAAAACAATATTAGTCAGTGACTTGGTTGGTGGTGTGCAAAAGATCGAACCAGTAAATCCCTGCTTTGACAGCAACGGCAGTCGACCACAATGATCATAATGTGCATGAGTCAAAATTACCGCATCAATTTTCTTTGGATCAAAATCAAATGGCTCTTGGCTATACTCTTGCGCATGCTCACCTTGAAACATTCCACAATCAACCAAAATTTTATGAGTTTTTGTTTCCAGTAAATAGCAAGACCCGGTCACACCTCGAACCCCACCACAAAATGTTAATTTCATATAGTAATAGTATAAAGCTTTAAGTGGAAAGTAGAAAGTTAAAAATAAAAAGTGAAAAGCAGGATTAGGATGACAACCTGTGGATAGAGATCCGATCTCTATCCACAGGTCAAGTCCGAGTTCGCTGGATCCCAACTCTTTGGCTGGGATGACAAAATGGTAAAACCATTTTGTCATTTTTCCCTTTCCACTTTTAACTTTTAACTTTATACTATCTCCATGCCTTTTTCCTGGAACAATCAACAAAAGCCAATAGTCGCGCTGTCGCCTATGGCTGACATGACTGATACTCCGTTTTGCAAAATAATCCGCAAAACTGTTTTGCAATCCGCTCCCCAGTCACGTCTGATTGTCTTTAGGGAAATGGTTTCCAGCGAAGCGATAGTTCGCGGTAATAAGAAAACAATGATCATGACTGGTATCGACCCCATCGAACGACCGATTGTGCAACAAATCTTTGGCGCCAATCCAGACGCAATGGCTAAAGCGGCGTCGATCATCGTCGATGAACACACTCCTGATGCGATTGATATCAACATGGGATGTCCTGTTTACAAAATGGTAAGCAACTTTAATGGTTCAGCTTTAATGAAAGATCCAGAGCTTGCCAGTAAAATTGTCGGGGCTGTGAAGTCAGCGGTTAATGTGCCAGTTTCTGTAAAAATGCGAGCTGGCTGGTCATCTCATAATGAATGTATTGAATTTGCAAAAATTATTGAAAGCGCTGGGGCTGATATGATTACAGTTCACGGTCGCACGCAAAAACAAGGGTATTCTGGAACTGCAAATCGTGAAGTTGTCGCTCAGGTCAAAGCAAATGCTTCAATACCAATTTTATATAACGGCGACATCTTTACCTGGCAAGATTATTTTCAAGCGCTTGAGGAAACAAACTGTGACGGCGCACTAATTGCCAGAGGCGCGCTTGGCAATCCCTGGATATTTGCACAGATCGAGCAACGCCTGATGGGTTCAAAGGTCACCGAACCAACCCTTGAAAACAGAATTAACACTGTACTTGAGCACCTTAATGAACATATAGTGCATTATGGAGATAGTTCGATTGCAACTTTTAGAAAACATTTGAGTTGGTATTTTAAAGGCATTACTGGATTTAAACAGTATAAACCTGCGTTGATGAGCGCAACGAATAAAGAAGAAATCATTAGCATTTTACATAATTTATCGATAGACTAGGCACAAAGCATTGACTTAAGCTGTAAATATGCTTAGAATACCGTGGTTATAGTCGAATACCTGAATAATTAATACTTCATTTATGAAGATCGGGATTCTCAGCTTTGTTACTGGACCAAAAAAATTGGCAGTTGGAACAAAGCGCATTATTCGCGAAGCAAAATCTCGCGGTCATAAAGTAAAAGTTTTCTATAGCCCATACGTTGGTCTTGAATTTGGGAACGGAAAAAAGATTACCTACAAAGGTGAATCAATTGATCCAAAAAAATACGATGTTATTTTAGTTCGACCAGGCTTTACTCAAGACCCAAGTATCAACGCGTCAATTATCAAACAATTCCAGCTCGCTGGATTTTATGTTTTAAATGGATACATCGGAGTCTTCCGAGCCAAGAACAAAATCAGAACTTTGCAGATGCTCGATCACTTTGGCATTCCTGTTCCAAAAACGCTTGTTGTCCGCGATCCTTTACTCTTGGAATTAGCGTCTGAAGAATTCCACTTCCCTGTTATTCTCAAAGTCATTTACGGAACTCATGGTAAAGGAGTCTTCATTGCCGAATCAAAACGATCACTCAAGCCAATCGTTGAATACTTAATTGCTAAAGAGAAAGGACCAGTATCTTTGCAAGAATATATTGCTGAAGCTAAGGGTTGTGACTTACGTGTTTTTGTACTTGGTAA